>JAYGEJ010000154.1:0-1812 GCA_046582425.1 Alphaproteobacteria bacterium | reverse complement strand
TGGTTGGTTTTTAGCAAGTCAATTTGAATCAAAAGCAAATGCAGATATTCACCAACAAACTACAGCACAAGAAATAATTAATGATTTTAAAGGAAAAAAATTAGATTATATTGTTACTGGTTATGGAACTGGAGGAACAGTAACTGGTATTGGTAGAGAAATAAGAAGTAAACTTAAAAATACAAAAATTATTTTAACTGAACCAGAAAATGCAGCTCTAATATCATCTGGTGAAAATCAAGAAAGAAGTTCTGAAGGATTAGCCTCAAAAAGTCATTCAGCGTTTCAGCCTCATTTAATTCAAGGATGGACTCCTGATTTTATTCCATTAGTACTTCAAGAAACAATAGATAAAGATTTATTTGATGACCTAATTAAAATTTCAGGACCAGAATCAATAGATTCATCTATAAAGCTTGCTCAACTAGAAGGTATTCTTACTGGTATTTCTGGAGGAGGAACTTTAGCTGTTGCTGTAAAGTTAGCTGATACTGTAAAAGAAGGTTCAGTAATTTTAGCAATGCTTCCTGATACTGGAGAGAGATATTTAAGTACTATGCTATTTGAGAAAATAAGCGAAGAAATGAATGAAGAAGAAATTAAAATTATGAAATCCACTCCCGGTTTTCATTTAAATAATTAGAAAGGATAAGATTATGAAACCAGTTTGTTTAGTATTGGGTGCTGGCGCAGGAATAGGCGGAAATACAGCTCATCGTTTTGCGTCAGAAGGTTACCATGTTGCTTTATGTAGAAGAGCTAATCAAGAAGGTCTTGATAATATGGTTAAATCTATAGAATCTAAAGGAGGTTCTGCTTCTGGTTACATTCTTAATGCTGTAAAAGAAGATACAATTGAAAATGTTATTAATGAGGTTGAAAATAATATAGGAGCAATTGAAGTTGTTATATTTAATTTGGGAGCGCAAATAGGTGATGTTAGCCTTAATGATTTAAGTTATAAGCAATTTGAATTAGGTTGGCGTATGGCAACCTTTGCACTTTTCAGAACAGCATCAACTCTTTTCCCTTATATGGAAAAAAGAGGTAAAGGAACATTAATTGTTACCTCATCTACAGCATCAGTAAGAGGTAATCCGAAGCAACATTCACATGCTGCAGCAATGGGAGGAAGAAGAATGCTATGCCAAACTTTAAATGCAGAATATGCTCCAAAAGGTATACACATTGCACATATAGTTGTAGATGGTGCTGTAGATGCACCAGACACATTAGGTAAAATGTTAGGTCCTGAAAATTTTCAAAAACTTAGAGAATCTAAAGGAATGGAACATGATGGTTTAATGCTACCAGAAAAAATTGCAGATACATATTTTCATATAGCACAGCAACAAAGGTCAGTTTGGACTCATGAATTGGATATGAGGTCTTTTTCAGACAGCCCTTGGTGGAATGATAATAATAATAGCTACGTTTAATTATTTAATATCAGAAAAATTAGCAGGAATTAATATTTTGCTTTCTTGAGATTCAAATAAGTCAATCGCTTTAGCAATATATTTTTGCCAGATTTCATTTTCAGCAAGTTCTTTTCTTCTTTTTGCTCTATCATCTAAGCTTTCATAACCATAAAGGTGAACTACTTCATTTAGCGGGCCAATTTCTGTATAGAAATAACCAATTTGATTGCCTAAGATTTTTTTATGAACTTCCATTCCTTCTTTTTCATATAAATCCATAAGTTCATTTAACTTACCTGGCTTAATTTTATAAGTTCTATGTTCTATAATCATAATTTACTCCGTAATTTTAATAAAAATTTAATTTTAAAATAAAACTATATAATAATAT
>JAYGEJ010000145.1:0-1625 GCA_046582425.1 Alphaproteobacteria bacterium | reverse complement strand
CTTGCATTTGAAGTAGAAGAGTTAAACTCTAATGCAGGAGTATAAGTAACTTGCACTGCAAATCCATTTATTACAGGCAGTGCATAATTTATTCTACTTGAATTTTGCGCATAATATACTTCGGCAAAACCAGTATCTGAAGTAGCTAATGTTCCGCTATCAAATAAAGCAAAATAATATCCGTCAGTTCCATCACCAGGAACCATAGCAGAAACTCTAGGGACTAAATTTGTTGCCGCGTCTGCAGTTTGACCTATGGTTATAGTTCCCATATCAGTTTGCACATACATAGAGTTAGATGTAGGTAAATATGCATCAGCTGCAGAACTTAATACTGGCTGTATACTCATAGCAAATGAACCACCTACAGTCCATCCATTATCTGTTGTTGTATCTGCTCCAAAAGCAACTCGTGTAAATTTATCTGTTACACCACCATCAACTTCATCACCCATCCCAACAATATGTTGCATAAAACCGCTTATTGTTACATCAGCCTTTGCTATACCACCAAAGCTAAATGCCATAATAGCGATACTTAATAAAATTTTAATCATAACATCTCCTTAATTTTTTGTTGCTTTATTGCAACATTTATACTTAAGATAAATATTATTGGTAATTTTAAAAGCATATATAAATGGTGTAATTATTATCAATTTTTATGTATATAATTGCAGCTAGTTTTTTGTCATATTTTTAGAAATAAATAAGCCCAGAAAACAAACAAAGATAAATAAAGAATACAAATAATTGTATTTTACAATTATTATTTTAAATAAAAAAACTATTTATTTAATTATATTTTGTTGATAGATAAAGAAATTATATTTGTAGTGTTGCGCAAAAACAACATTTAGAATAAAAAAGGCTATAAAATATAATTAGTTAATAATATAAAGATGAGTTATGCCCTAATTGGCAAGTTAAATTTTAAGATAATTTTATTCATTAAAAACCTGTCCAACTTTTAATATTTTTATATGCCTTACACATACCATCACTAGCAGTAAAAATAGATTGTCTCTTATCTCCGTTTTTAGTTACTAGAGGAATTAAGTCTCCTCTCGCAATTCCATCAGATACAATTTTTTGTAAAGTAGTATGACTTGCCGTACATAAGTTATGAACAGTTTTCATACTTACATAGTTTTGATCATTTTCATTCATACAATATTGTTTAGGAAGTATGTTATACCTACTTGCAACTGCCATTAAACCTATAAGTCTGTGGTCTAAAGTTTGACTCCACCATCTTTCTGATCTATGAACAGGAGCTCTGGATAAAGTAACAGACCACTCTAATCTTCTAACCACCCATTGTTGAAAAATATCGACACCCCCCTTATCAAAAAATATTACATCTTTAATATTAAACTTTTGATTCTCATCATTTTTTTCTGCTATTTTCTGAGAAGCATTTTTTAATTCTTTAACAACTGACATAATATCTCCAATTTTTAATACTTTTATACACTATGTATTTTATATATTTAAAAAAAAATAGAAAGGAAAGATTTTTTACATCTTCCCTTTCTAAATATTATTTATTGAGTAAATTCAGGATAACTAGCAAGTCCAATCTCTGACTTATCAGCACCATCTTTTTCCTCTGTTTCAGATAA
>JAYGEJ010000107.1:0-2652 GCA_046582425.1 Alphaproteobacteria bacterium | reverse complement strand
TAAACTGCTTACTGAATATTTCATGGATTTTTGCGTGGCACTATAAGATGTTTCCTCTCTCACTTATTATAATGTTATGTCTTCTATTTACCCTTATTTATATTTCCAGAATAATAAGGCACCATTATATAGACTTTAAATCTTCTTATCTGTATAACATAACCTCTTTTTCTTTTAATATCTACTTTGGGTGGATAACAGTAGCTACAGTTGCAAATTTTACTGGTTTATTAGTTTCATATGAATGGGGTGGATTTGGTATATCTCATGAGGTATGGACCTCAGTAATAATACTAGTAGCAACATCTATTGCTTCCTTTACATTTATTAAGAATAAAGCTATCTGGTATCTTTTACCAATTTTATGGGCTTTCTATGGAATATACTATAAACACAGTTCTGGAATTTTAGAAGGATATTATCCTCTTATTATATATGCGCTTTTGTTTGGAATAGGTGTATTGTCTGTTTTTTTATTTAAAAACATATATTTTAAGATAAGTAAAATGGTTAATTAATTTTATAATTATTAAATACTCTTTCCAATTAAAGATTTATAATTAGGAAGTTTAAGGGATGATAAAAGGTTATCAGAATGAGATGCATTTTACCTTATTCTTGCCATAGTATTTGAATAATTTATTGTCGACTACCTGATACTTTGATATCCCTACATCTGTCATCATAATCATTCTCTTCCTTATCCTATTCATCACCTCATCCTTAAATTGTGGAGATACATCTTTAAATTCTACCTTAACCTTCATTTTTCGCATCTTTTCCCACCCAGAAAAAACTTTGTTTAAGTCATCAACATTATAAAAAAATGTTCCTCTAGTTTTCCTTGTTTTTATAACACTCTTATCTCCTAAATTGGTTATCAATCCTAGAAGAGAATTACTTACTTTGACCTTTTTAATTGATGATATGTTTTTGTGAATTTGGGGTGTGTTATCAATATTTGGGTAATGACTACCTTTCCATTTATCTGGAACATTAAATTTTTTTTTAACGTGCTTCACTGATTGCTGTATTGAAAGATATTCCATATTTATTATTTAATACTTAGTGTATACATTAATATTTCTTTTTGGTTTCAATTGATATTAAAATAAAAGAATAGGGATGGAAGGGACTCGTAAAATCACTCTTTTTAGGTTAAATTCAATGATTATATAGTTAGGACGACCAAATATTTTTATATTTTTCTTACTATAGGGGATTGTTTCAACCCCGTATCATTTGTTAATTATTCTTTAATCATATTTATTTTTTTCCCAAGAAAGTAACCATCTTATTATACTTTCGTCACCATATAACTTTGGCCATCCTGTATGACCAGTGTTACCAATATTAAAAATTATATTATCATTTATGGCTTTGATATTATTGTAAGTATCCTCTGCAATAGTAAAACTTGAAACTCTATCATTCTTACTATGATGAAGATATATTGGTAAATGTGAAACTTTCATACTTTTTTCTTTGTATGAATATGGAGTATGATGGGGACTAAAAGGCATAATTGCAGCAAATGTATCTGGTAATTCAGAGGTAACAATAAATGTTCCTCTCCCTCCCATACTTAAACCAGTTAAATATATCCTATTTTCATCAATTTTTAAATTTGATGATACGTCTAATATTAAATCCGATATTTTTCTTGAACTCCAATCAACTCCTAATTTGATTGGTGATACTATAATATATTCGTCATCTTCAGGAACAAAGAAATTATCACCATAATTTGCTCTTCTATCTAACTGTCTAGGATTACCTCTAATACCACCATGTAATGAGATAACAAGAGGATATTTTTTATCTTTTTTAAAATTATTAGGAATTTGTACAACATAAGAATAACCACACTTCCATCTTAAATTATCATTAACACACTTTTTAAAATTGTGATCAGGCTCTAAGTAGTTATCACCCCAACTAGTACCATTAGTCCAAGGATCAGAATTTTTTTTAGTCCACCAAGAATTATTATTTGAGCTTACCCAATATTGATCATCGTTTTCATATAAAACCTTAGTTAATGAATTTATTTTAATTTTTGAATTGGGTTTTACAATTGGCCATTTATAATCAATTCTTTTTTTATAGTCATCACTAGAATTAATTATTATTTCACATGGTGGACATTCATTCTGTGAATAAACTGATACTAATGGAAAAAATATAATTAATATTAATAGTCGCATAAAAGGATAAAAGAAAACTAATATTTTATTAAAAAATTTAAAAATAATAAAAATTATTGAAGAATAAATAATAAGAAGCGGGCTGGGCGGGACTCGCGTAATCACTCTTATTAGTCCAAATTTAATGATTTTATAGTTAGGAGGACCAAAAGGACGACTCAATATTTTTATTATATTTGAGAAGATAAGTTCCTGTTATCGGGAAATACAGACCTATAAACAGGAGATTTATTCCACATACAAGGAGTTGTGCTTCATTATGACAAACTACTAACCAATGATAAAACTTTTTAGAAACACATACTACAATCTCATTTCTTTATGCCTTCTTGTATCATGTGGAATACAAGAAAAAAATCAACCAGATATTAAATTCGATTTTGATGGCTCTATAAAACATGAGAATTATCAACTCAAAGGGAAAGGCTTTGCCTACAATAAAGGA
>JAYGEJ010000093.1:0-3681 GCA_046582425.1 Alphaproteobacteria bacterium | reverse complement strand
ACTAACCAAGTCCCTAAGGAACTATTAAGTAATTATATTTCACTCAGTCAGAAGTCTGAATTTATAAGATTTATAGCGACTTTAGGCATAGCTATCATAGGTTTATTTTTTGTAATTCGTAAAATAAATCCAGATCTTAGAGCAAGAAATAAAATTGAAAGTATTTTAATGGTATTGATGTTTATAGCATCATTTATTGCAATTATTGTAACACTAGGAATTGTATTATCATTATTATTTGAAACTCTAAAATTCTTTTCTGACGTTTCTCCTTTCGAATTCTTTTTTGGCACAACTTGGTCTCCACAAATTGCTCTTAGAGAAGACCAAGTAGCAGCTTCTGGGTCATTTGGCGCTATTCCTGTTTTTACAGGGACTTTATTAATTACTATAATAGCAATGTGTGTTGCAATTCCTATCGGTTTACTAGCAGCAATATACCTAGCTGAATACGCCAGCCAAAGAACAAGAACAATAGTTAAGCCTCTTTTAGAAATACTCGCAGGAATACCTACAGTCGTATATGGTTTTTTTGCGGCTTTAACGGTTGGTCCTTTTATTAGAAACATAGGGGAAACTTTTGGTTTATCCATAGCGTCAGAAAGTGCTTTGGCTGCTGGTCTTGTAATGGGTATAATGATAATCCCCTTTATTTCCTCTCTTTCTGACGATGTTATAAGCGCAGTACCTAATTCTCTAAGAGAGGGCTCTTATGGATTAGGAGCTACAAAATACGAAACTATTATATTAGTTATTTTTCCTGCGGCTCTGCCCGGAATAATTGGGTCAATTCTTTTAGCCACCTCAAGAGCTATAGGAGAAACAATGATAGTCGTTATGGCAGCGGGTCTAGCTGCAAAACTTACTGCCAATCCATTAGAATCCGTTACTACAGTTACAGTACAAATTGTTACGCTCTTAATAGGCGACCATGAATTTGATAGCAGCAAAACGATGGCTGCTTTTGCTCTAGGACTGACACTTTTCATTATTACCCTAATTCTAAACGTAATAGCTCTTAAGGTTGTTTTAAAATACAGAGAAAAATATGAATAGAATATTATCAAAAAATCAAAATGTTGAAAATTCAACTAATAAAAGACACAGAAAAGAAAAAAGATTTAAATCTTTGTGCTTAGGAGCAGTAATGGTGGCAATATTATTCTTAATATTATTACTGTCTTCATTAGCTTATAAGGGCTTATCCGGTTTTACTAAAACTACAGTTCAAATTCCAATATATTTTAATGAAGAAATTATAGACCCTGAAAATACTAAAGACATAGCAGTAATTAAAAAAGCTAGCTTTAGAAAAATTTTTAAACAAAGCATTTTACAAAAATTCCCAGAAGCAAAAGATAATAGAAAAATTTATAGAAATATTTCTAAAATATATAGTAGAGGATCTCCTTATCTTTTAAAAAATATGGTTCTTGATGATATATCGCTAATAGGTAAAACAATTAATGTTGATTTAGTATCATCCAGCATAATAGATCAATTAAGAAAAAATAATATCGATATTAACGCACCAGAAAGTGATAGACCTGTTTCAGATGCTACCTTAAAAATATATGACCAATTAAATACTGAAGGTGTTATTAAAAAAAGACTTAATTTTTCATTTTTTAAATACGGTGATAGCAGAAATCCAGAAGAAGCCGGAATTCTTGGCGCTTTATTAGGCTCAATGTTTACACTTATTATTACTTTATTATTATCATTTCCTATAGGAGTATTGACTGCTATTTATTTAGAAGAATTCGCTCCTAAGAATAAATTTACGTATTTTATTGAAATAAACATTAATAATCTAGCAGCAGTGCCATCTATAGTTTTTGGTCTCCTAGGTCTAGCTATATTTTTAAATTTTTTTGGCCTTCCAAGGTCTGTTCCCTTAACGGGTGGATTAGTTTTAACTTTAATGACTCTTCCTACGGTGATAATTTCCTCAAGGGCTTCTTTAAAAGCCGTTCCTCCAACAATAAGAGAAGCCGCATTAGGATTAGGGGCTAGCAAACTGCAAGCTGTATTTAACCATGTCGTTCCAAGCGCAGCACCAGGAATGTTTACAGGAACTATTATTGGGATGGCTAGAGCACTTGGAGAAACAGCACCCTTACTATTAATGGGAATGGTTGCTTTTATCGTGGAGGTGCCTGCGTCAATTTTTGATCCTGCAACAGTCCTACCTGCACAAATATATTTATGGGCAGATAGTCCCGAAAGAGGTTTTGTAGAAAAAACATCTGCCGCTATTATTGTTTTAGTTTTGTTTTTAATTATAATGAATAGTCTAGCAATTTGGTTACGCAGAAAATTTGAAGTAAGATGGTAATAATATGATAAAAAACGATAACATAAAAATAACAACTAATGACCTGTGTGTATTCTATGATGAAAAACAGGCTTTATTTGATGTAAACATATCAATTAATGAGAAAGAAACCACTGCATTAATTGGGCCATCTGGATGTGGAAAATCAACCTTACTAAGATGTTTTAACCGTATGAATGACACAATAGAAAATTGTGTTGTAAAGGGAAACATAAATATCGATGATGCTAATGTTAATAATCCTGAAATAGATGTCGTGCAGCTTAGAACTAAAATAGGTATGGTGTTTCAAAAACCAAATCCATTCCCAAAATCAATTTTTGATAATGTTGCGTATGGTCCAAAAATTCACGGGATGGCAAATAATAAATTAGAACTAGAAGAGATAGTAGAGAAGAGTTTAAAGCAAGCAGGCTTATGGAATGAAGTCAAAGATAGATTAAGTCAGCCAGGAACCAGTTTATCGGGAGGGCAGCAACAACGCCTTTGTATAGCCAGAGCAATTGCAGTAAGACCTGAAATAATTCTTATGGATGAGCCTTGCTCCGCTCTTGACCCAATAGCAACTGCAAATATTGAGGAACTGATGGACGAATTAAAAAAAGAATTTACTATCATCATAGTAACTCATAATATGCAACAAGCAGCAAGAGTCTCTAAAAACACTGCTTTTTTCCATCTCGGAAAACTTATTGAACTAGGTCCTACAGATCAAATATTTACCAACCCTAAATTAGAAAAGACTCAAGACTATATAACGGGAAGATTTGGTTAGTATATAAAGAATGGAGTTTAAAAATGTCAGATGAACACGAACATATAGTAAAATCGTTTTCCGAAGATTTAATTCAATTGAAAAATATGATTCTCAAAATGGCTGGCCTAGTTGAAAATCAATTACAGCTTTCATTAGACAGCATCCTGAAGCACGACTCAAAAGACTGTGTAAAAATAATTAAAAGTGATAACGAAATAGATGAATTACACATTAATATTCAAAATTATGTAGAAAGAATTATTACTTTACGGCAACCAATTTCTTTAGACTTAAGAAATGTTTTAGCTGCAATGCAAATTGCCAGAGAATTAGAGAGGGTTGGAGATTTAGCTGTAAATATAGCTAAAAGAGCTATAATTATAACTCAACACGCTAAAATCGATAAGCTGTATGACTTAGAAGAATATACTATAATTACAAAAAATGTGCTTAGGGAAGCTTTAGATGCATATGTAGAAAATGATTTGAAGATGGCAAGAAAAGTTTGGGATAAAGATGATTTAATAGACGACCTATATGCAAAAATATTTAAGCAACTTTTAGAGCTTATGAATAATGATAAAAA
>JAYGEJ010000003.1:0-10415 GCA_046582425.1 Alphaproteobacteria bacterium | reverse complement strand
ATACGCGGACTTAGATTTAGGTTTTGATGAAGCACAATATTGGACATGGTCTAAAAATTTAGAGTGGGGATATTATTCAAAACCTCCTTTTCTTGCTTGGCTTATAAATAGTTTTACTTCTATATGTGGGAATTCTGAAATATGTATTAGAATTAGTTCACCTATTCTACATACTATATCTGCATTTTTTATAGCATTAACAGCTTTTAATTTTAGTAAAAAGTATTCTACTGGTTTTATTGCAGCTTCTATTTGGATTTTAGTGCCTGGAATAAGCCTGTCTTCAGGTTTTATAAGTACAGATGTTCCCTTATTATTTTTTAGCTCAATTGTTCTTTGGTCTTTTAGTCGTATTATATTATTAAATAATAATAAATTAAACTATCTAATATTTTGTTTAGCATTATCTTTAGGATTCTTATCAAAATATGCAATTATTTATTTTATAATTGCCCTTATTATTGCATTAATAATTGAGAAAAAAATATTTATTAAAATTAAAAATAAATTTTCAATAACTCATCTAGTTTTTATAATTATAGGCTTTTTTATTTTAATATTTAATCATTTATATTGGAATTATAATAATAGTTTTATTACAGCTCAACATACTTTAGCTAATGCAAATATTAATGGTACAGGTTATAGCATTAATAATTTATTTAAATTCTTTTTTGAGCAATTCTTAGTTTTTGGACCTTTAACCCTGATAGTTTTATTTACAATTTTATATAAGTATAAAAAATTATCTGTAGAGGAGAGAATTTTAATATTTTTAACTTTTACTCCTTTGGTTTTGATTATGATACAAGCATTTATTTCTAGAGCACACGCTAATTGGGCTGCAATAGCATATTTACCGGCTACTGTTTTAGTAGCATTACAGATAGATAGATACTGGCCTAAAACAAAAACTATTTATTACGGAATAATTGCTATAGGTCTTTGTTTCACAGTTTTAATTCCTTTAACAGCTAGGCATAATATTGGCTTGGATCCATTTAAAAAATATAGAGGATGGACACATATAGGATTGGAGATATCAAATATTTATTTGAGTTATCCTGAAGCATTATTAGTCACTGACGATAGGAGAGTAATGGGTGAGTTATTATATTATATGAAAAATAAACCTAAAAAATGGGTTAGATGGAATGCTGACGGATATATTCATGATCACTATGAATTAGTTACAAAACATGATGATTTAAAAAATGAAATTGGGATTATGGTGTCATCTGAACCTAATAATAAACATTTTATTTCTAGTTTCAAAAAAGTAACATTTTTAAAAAATATTTATAGGCCTATTAGTGAAGAAAATAATAGAGAATATAAAGTATGGCTATTAGAAGGTTATAAAAATCATTAAATTATAGGAGAATTTATGAAAAGAATTACTGATTGGAGAGTTGATGAACTAAATGATGAACAATTAGCTATATATGAAGAAATAATAAATGGTCCTAGAGGCAATGTAGTAGGACCTGTTAGGGTCTGGCTTAATAATCCAAATTTTGCCAAATCTGCACAGGCAGTTGGAAAATATGCACGGTATGAAAGTAGTTTATCTCCTGCTTTATCTGAACTTGCAATCATAACTACAGGAAGATGTTGGTCATCTCAATTTGAATGGGAACAACATGCACCTTTAGCAGAAAAGAATGGAATAAAAAAAGAATATATTAATAAAATAGCTAACGGTATAAGACCTATATTTAAAAATTTAGATGAGCAAATAATTTATGATTTTGCGGCAGAGGTAAATATAAAAAAAAATGTGTCTGATGAAGTCTATTTTAGAGCTTACGATTTATTAGGCGTTAATGCTGTTATAGATATTGTTGCTATATGTGGATATTATAATTTAATTTCTATGACTATAAATGTATTCAAAATTCCAGCAGAAGCCTCAAAATGGACCCTACCAGAGGTTAAAGATTTTGAAAAAATGTTACCTTAATTTTTTTCTAACTCAGAATCCCAATATAGATAATCCATCCAACTTTTATGTAAATAATTAGGTGGAAATTTTTTTCCAGAAATTTGTAATTGCGAATTTGTAGGCGTAAAAGGTTGTTTTATAAGTTTCATATTTACTTCAGACAATAATAGGTCACTTTTTTTTAGGTTGCACTTAGAGCAAGCTGCTACTACATTTTCCCATTGTGTTTTACCTTCTTTAGATTTAGGAATAACATGATCAAAAGTTAAATCATTACTTGTAAAAATATCGCCACAGTACTGACAAGAAAAATTATCCCTTAAAAAAAGATTAAACCTTGTGAAAGGTGGTTTTTTTGAAATAGGAATATATTTTTTTAAAGCAATTACACTTGGTATTTTCATAGAAAAAGTGGAAGACCTTACTTCAGATTCATATTCCGCAATTATATTAACTCTTTCTAAAAATACTGCTTTGATAGAATCTTGCCAACTCCATAAAGAAAGAGGAAAATAGCTGATTGGTTGATAATCAGCATTTAGTATTAGGGCTGGATACTCTTTCATATAAAAATGTTTCTCATTTCATTCATAACCTTAAAATATAAGGATATATAATCATACTTACATATTATAATTTATTGCATTTTTTAATAAATTCAATACCCTTATTAATTCCTTCTTGATCTATACTATGTCCAATATTTTTAGAAATATGGCTACTAACTGTTGCACCTAAATTTTCTAAAGCAGATTTTGCATTTTCCATGCTTTGAATAGGAATAACTTCATCCAATTCCCCATGAATTAGCATTATTTTATGTTTACTTGTAAGAGGCCTATTATTTTTTATGTATGAACCTGAATAACATAGTAATCCACCAAATAAATTATTTGTTCCAATCTCTAAACTTACCATAGAACCTTGACTAAAACCTATCAAGATAGTTTTATCATTTGAAATAGATAGTTGATTTTGCCAATGCTTAATAAACTTATCTACATTTTCAGCTGCTAAGGATACTTTTTGAGGCATATTGCTTCTATCTATTTGTCCATCACTATCAAAATCTAAGCCAAACCATTGTTTCCCTCCAAAAGGGTTTTGAGGGCATTCTTCCGGACCATTAGGGCTAAGGAAATAAGCAGAAGGAAAATGTTCAGCAAATAATGGAGCTAATTGTATTAAATCGTCCCCATTAGATCCCCACCCATGAAGAAAAATTATTAATATTTCTGCTTCTTTATTTGAGGGTTTTAGACTTGGCCCTGTAATTAAAATATCATTTTTCATAACTAAAACTTTCATTAAATTGATTTATATTATACTTCTATTTATCTTTTATAAAAATGTTAATTAATATTAAAAAATAAAAATGAAATTAAATTTATATTCAAATAATACTCGTTTTGCTCCTAGTCCTACTGGTCATATGCATTTAGGTCATGTTTTTTCAGCTTTATTTGCATATGAAGCCGCAAAAAAGTTAGGAGGAAAATTTATTTTGCGTATAGAAAATATTGATTCTCAAAGATCAAGCCAGTTATTTGAAGAATCAATATATGAGGATTTAGATTGGCTAGAAATTAAGTTCGTAAATGAAATCAGACACCAATCTGATCATATGGAAGACTATAAAGCAGCTATAAATGAACTTTTTAAAATGGGTATGGTTTATCCATGTTTTTGTTCTCGCTCTGAAATTAAAGCTGAAATTATGAGAGCAGGTAACGCTCCTCACGAGGAAGATTATTCTATATACCCGGGTACTTGTAGAAGACTCTCTGTAGAAGAACGAAAAACTAAGATTGATCAAAATTTGAGTTATGCATGGAGATTAAATATTAGGGCGGCTTCTAAAAAACTAGGAAATCTAGTATGGAATGATATTAGATTAGGAAAGTATACAGTGCCAGTAGGAATAATAGGTGATGTAGTATTAGCAAGAAAAGATATTCCTACTTCTTATCACTTATCTGCGACATTAGATGATCATATTCAAAAAATAGGTTTAGTAACAAGAGGAGAAGATTTAGTTACTGCTACTCATATACATAAAATATTACAGATGCTTTTAGGGCTTAAATCTCCAACATACTTACACCATCCTTTAATTATGGATACTAAAGGGGTTAGGTTATCTAAAAGGACAAGAGCACAAACAGTTAAATCTTTAAAAGCTTCTGGTTTAAAAAGAGAAGATGTCATTGATTTATTAGGAAAAAAAAATATATTATCTTTACTAAGCTTGATTAATTAAATTAATTATGGGAATAATTTTTTGATAGATTTTTTAAATATAATACTGCCTTATTCAATTTTATTAGTCTTATTTGCAGTATTAATAGTTTTATTTATTGGTATAATTTCTATGTTAAAAGGTGGAGAATTTAATAAACGCTGGAGTAACAAATTGATGAGGGCCAGAGTTTTTTTACAAGCATTGGCAATTATTCTTATTTTAATAACAGCGTATTTATTTTCTGTTTAATTTTTAGTTTTAATTAAGTTTTATTTTATATATAAATCATTATAATAATTTTTATTTAAAGGAAAAATATGATGAAAATTTTGGTGCCTGTAAAAAGAGTAATAGATTATAATGTAAAAATCAGAGTAAATTCAGATAGTTCAGCTGTAGAAACAAATAACGTAAAAATGTCTATGAATCCATTTGATGAAATTGCAGTAGAAGAAGCGGTAAGATTAAAAGAAGCTGGTTTAGCCGAGGAGATTATAATTGTTTCAATAGGTGATAAAGGCTCACAAGAAACTATTAGGACTGCATTTGCTATGGGAGGAGATAGAGGTATTCATGTAGTAAATGATTCAAATACAGAACCTCTTGTAGTGGCAAAAATTTTAAAAAGTTTAATAGAAAAAGAGGCTGTTGATATTGTGATTATGGGCAAACAGGCGATAGATGATGACTCAAATCAAACAGGACAAATGTTGGCGGCACTTCTGAATTGGCCACAAGCCACCTTTGCATCGAAATTAGAATTAAATGATAATCAAATAAAAGTAATTAGAGAAATTGATGGAGGATTAGAAACATTGAATGTAAAATTACCTTGTATTGTAACTACCGATCTTAGGTTAAATGAACCAAGGTATGCATCTTTGCCCAATATTATGAAAGCAAAAAAGAAGGAAATTATTGAAATAGCTATAGAAGAAACTGGAGTGGATTTTTCTTCCCGTTTAGAAGTTTTAAAAGTTGAAGAACCAGAGGTAAGATCAGGTGGAAGAAAAGTTGAAGATGTTAATGAATTAATAAATGTTCTTAAAAATGAAGTGGGAGTTATATGATGTCAATTTTAGTTATTGCTGAGTCAAACGGAATAGAAGTTGATAGAGGGACTTTATCAGCTATAACAGCTGCGCAGGAAATAGGTGATAAAATAAACTTACTAATATTAGAGGATAGTGAGCAGGTAATTAATAAAGCAAAAAAAATAAAAGGTGTTTCAAATATAATAACAACTAGTGGAGATTTACAAGGAGGATTAGCTGAAAATTTAGCACCTCTAATATCAGAATGTGCAAAAGATGCGACGCATGTTCTTAGTTCCGCTGGAACTTTTGGTAAAAATATTATGCCAAGAGTATCTGCTTTAAATGATTCTCAACAAATTTCTGATATATGCGAAATTATAGACGCTGATACTTTTGTTAGACCAATTTATGCTGGCAATGCCTTAGCAACTGTAAAATCTTCAGATAAAGTAAAATTTATTACTGTAAGATCAACAGCTTTCCAGGCCGCTAATGATCAAGAAGGAGATGCAGAAATAGTTGTAGGACCAGTTGCGGATACAAATGGAAAAAGTACTTTTGTAAAGAGGGATTTATCTGAATCAGACCGCCCTGAATTAACTGCCGCTAAAATAGTTGTATCAGGAGGAAGAGGTATTGGTAGTGCAGATAATTTTTCTATACTAGATCCTTTGGCAGATAAATTAGGAGCAGCTGTAGGAGCAAGTAGAGCTGCTGTAGATGCAGGATATGTTCCTAATGACTATCAGGTAGGTCAAACAGGTAAAGTTGTTGCACCAGAATTATATATTGCTGTTGGGATATCTGGAGCTATTCAACATTTGGCTGGGATGAAAGATTCTAAAACTATAGTAGCAATCAATAAAGATGAAGATGCTCCTATATTTCAAATAGCTGATTATGGTCTAGTTGGCGACTTATTTGAGGTTATACCTGAATTATCAGATAAAATATAATAAGATATAGGAATAACAATTGCGAATAATTTGTTTGGATTTAGAAGGAGTATTGGTTCCAGAAATATGGATTTCTTTGGCAGAGAGAACTAATATTAACGATCTTTTATTAACTACTAGAGATATAGAAAATTATTCTGAGTTAATGGATCATAGATTAAAGGTTTTTAAGAGAGAAGGATTAAAAATTTCAGATATTCATGATGCAGTAAATAATTTACAACCTTTTAAAGGAGCAAAAGATTTTATAGATGATTTATCAAAAGATTTTCAGGTAATTATTTTATCTGATACTTTTTATGAAATTGCTTCACCTTTATTCTATAAATTAGGTAATCCTAATGTTTTTTGTCATCATTTAGATATATCAGATAATGGAGATATTATTGGTTATAAACTTCGAATAGATGATCAAAAGACAAAAGCAGTAAAAGCTTTTCACAAATTAGGATTTAAAGTTTATGCAGCAGGAGATTCTTATAATGATCTAGGTATGTTAAAAGCTGCAGACAAAGGAATTTTATATTGTGCTCCTGAAGCTTTAAAAACTCAATATAGTAATTTTGAGAATGCTAATAATTATGAAGCTTTAAAAGCATTATTAGTAGATTAATTATTTTGAGCTCCTTTTTTAAGCCATGCTATTAAATTTTTATCATTCCAATCAATCACCCCTTCTATTCTCCAAAGAACTTTTCCCATTTTATCTACAATTAAAGTTGTAGGAATTCCCCTTAGCATAAAATTTTTATTAGATTGCATATCAAAATCTACTAGTACATTTGTTTTATTGATATCTATTTTTTCTATGAAGTTCTCAACTCTATTATAATCTTTAAAGTTATCTTGATTTATAAATAAAATTGTTGAATTATTATCTAATGTTTCTGAAAGCTCCTTTAAAATTGGCATTTCTTTCACACAAGGGGCACACCATAAAGCCCAAAAGTTAATTATAGTAATATTATTTTTTAGCGTTTCTTTTAAGTTTAAATTTTCATTATTTAGATTACTATAACTAATAATAGGTATGTACTGAAGTTGAGTTTCTTTTTTAATTTTTTTAATAGAAGCAGGAAAACTATCTGCTAAACAGGAAATATTATAGAACATCAGTGAAATTATGCTAAAATAACTAAAAGACTTAAAAATGTTTTTGATTGAGATTATCATATACTTTTCTCTTTATTGTTGTATAGGTATTATAGTTATTATTGGTGAATTAAATGAATAAATCAAAATCTAAAAAAAATAAACAAACTTCTTCAATATGGGGAGGAAGATTTAAAAATGATTCTTCTCAAATTATGAAAAATATCAATGCTTCTATATGGTTTGATAAGAGACTCGTATTTCATGATATTATGCTCAGTAAGGAGCATTCTAATATGCTTTATAAGCAAGAAATTATTTCTTATAGAGAAAATAATAAGATTCAAAAAGGCTTAAATCAAATAAAAAAAGAAATAATAGAAGAAAAATTTCATTTTTCTGATGAACTCGAAGATATTCATATGCATATAGAGGTAAGATTAATAGAATTGGTCGGTGATGCAGGAAAAAAATTACATACTGCTAGATCTAGGAATGATCAAGTTGCAACATCTTTTAAAATGTGGGTAAGGGATGAGTTAGATATTGTATTACTTTTGATAAAAAATTTACAAGAGTCTCTTATAATTCAAGCTGAGCAACATATAGATACTATTTTACCAGGCTTTACTCATCTTCAACCAGCCCAGCCTATTAGTCTGGCTCATCATTTATTAGCCTATATTGAGATGTTAGGAAGAGATAAAACCAGAATTGAAGATTCAAAGAAGAGATTAAATAAATGTCCATTAGGAGCTGCAGCTCTAGCAGGTACATCTTTTCCTATTGATAGATTTTATACGGCTAAAGCACTAGGTTTTGATAGCCCTATGGAAAATTCAATTGATGCTGTAAGTGATAGAGACTTTGTTTTAGAAGTTTTATCCAATGCATCTATTATTATGGTTCATTTATCCAGATTAGCGGAAGAAATAGTTATATGGTCTTCTCCGGGATTTAATTTTATTACTTTGCCAGATTCTTTTTCAACGGGCTCTTCAATTATGCCTCAAAAAAGAAATCCTGATGCAGCAGAATTAATTAGAGGAAAAACAGGAAGAGTATCTAGTGCTTTTTATAATGTATCTACAATGCTTAAAGGATTACCTTTAGCATATTCTAAAGATATGCAAGAGGACAAAGAACCATTCTTTGATGCTATTGACAATTTAAAAATATGTTTATCTGTTGCAGAAGGATTGATTAAGGAAATGATATTTAATATTTCTTCAATGAATAAAATGGCAGAACTTGGGTATATAATAGCAACAGATATAGCTGATTTTCTTGTAAGAGAATGTAATATTCCTTTTAGAGATGCTCATTCAATTACTGGAAAAGTTGTTCAATATGCAGAAAAAAATGATTTAACTTTAGACAGCATTACTATAGATGAATATAAAAAAATTGATAAAAGAATTACAGATAATATTTTAAAAGTTCTTACATTAAAAAATTCATTAGAAAGTAGAAATAGTTATGGAGCAACAGCCCCCATATTAGTTAAAAAAGCAATAAAAAAGGCTAGAAGTAGATGGTTAAAATAATGATTAAAAAATATTTTAAAGTTAATTTTGTATTTTTTCTTTTATTATTTATAACTTTGAATGCATGCGGGAAAAGAGGAGCATTAGAGAGACCTCCATCTGATGACAACTTAGAGCCAGCAGAATTAGAACAAAATAATTATTAGGGTATAAATATGAGTAATTTCACTTACATTAATGAAATTTTGCATATAGATAATGTTTCCGCATTAGATATTGAGCAAAAATGTAAAACCCCAGTTTATGTTTATTCTGAGTCTCGCTTAATAAATAATTTTAAAAATTTAGAAGGTGCATTAACATCTAAACTTGGCAAAAAACATCCTAAATTAATTGCATACTCTGTTAAAGCAAACTCAAATATAGCTGTAATAAATGTGTTAAATAAACTAAATTCTGGAGCTGACGTTGTTTCTTCTGGAGAGTTAAAAAGGGCTATCAAAGCTGGAATTCAATCTGAAAGAATTGTATTTTCAGGTGTAGGAAAAACAGCAGAGGAATTATTTCTGGCACTTCAATCTAATGTTTTACAGTTTAATTTGGAATCAATAGAAGAATTAAAAAAACTCTCTGAAATTGCAGTAGAAAATAATATGATAGCTCCAGTAGCATTTAGAATAAATCCTGATATTGATGCTGGCGGACATGAAAAAATAGCTACAGGTGGAAGTAACACAAAGTTTGGTATACCATTTAGTCAAGCACTAGAATCTTATAATTATGCAAAAACATTACCAGGAATTAAAATAGTTGGAATTGATATACACATAGGCTCTCAAATTACAGAATTAGATCCATTTGAGTTAGCATTTAATAAAGTAGTCTTACTTTATAATATATTAATTACTGCAGGGCATAATATTGAAAATATAGATCTAGGTGGAGGAATAGGTGTTTCGTATGACAAAAATGTTAAGTCTTTTTCACTTGATGAATATGCAGATTTAGTAAAGAAAAAATTTGGTTCAATTAACTGTAAATTAATATTTGAACCAGGAAGGTTTATTGCTGCAGACGCAGGTATACTTTTAACTAAAGTTATCAGAAATAAAGAGAGTTATGACAATCGCTTTGTAGTGGTAGACGCCGCTATGAACGATATACTTAGGCCAGCTCTTTATGATGCTAATCACGAAGTAATTTCAGTAAAAGAAATGAATAAGAATAAAGAATTTGTTGATTATCAAATAGTAGGGCCTATATGTGAAACTGGTGATATTTTAAACAAAAAAGTAAATTTAAATAGTATTAAAGAAGGTGATTTATTGGCTATAAAACATGCCGGAGCATATGGAGCAGTAATGTCATCACAATATAATAGTAGAGATTTAATACCAGAAATAATGATAGCTAATAAAAATATTAATATAATTAGAAAAAGAATTCCTATAGAAGATTTCTTATCCTATGAGAAAATTCCTGAATAAAATTTTGTGAGTTTATTTTTATGAAAAACATATATGAATTTAATAAACCTATCCCTTTTAGCTTGATAATTAAGTTAAATATTTCTCGTATCGTAGTTATTTGGGAAGGGTTGGCTAGGTATTTTTATAGATTATTATTAATTGTTTTACTTTTTTCTATATTAATTTT
>JAYGEJ010000193.1:0-2585 GCA_046582425.1 Alphaproteobacteria bacterium | reverse complement strand
AATAAACAGAAGCAAGGAAAGAGGGTTAAAATTAATAAAAGATATGAAAAAATTATTTCCTCTATCAAAGATTCATTTTAGTTCTGACTTGTCAGAAGCTTTAGTTAATTGCTCTATTTTAGTAAATTGTTCAAGTTTAGGAATGTCAGGGCAACCTAAGCTTAAAGTAAATATAGAAAATATGAATAAAGACTCAATTGTTTACGACATAGTATATACCCCTTTAATTACTGAGTTGCTTCATGATGCAAAAAGGCTAAATTATACTACCGTAGATGGTTTAGGAATGTTACTTAATCAAGCAGTTCCTGCCTTTGAAATGTGGCATCATAAAAAAGTTACAGTAAGCGAGTATTTAAAAAAAATCGCTCTAGATCATCTAGAAGGAACTAAGTAGATGATTATTATAGGCCTAACAGGTTCTATAGCAATGGGAAAAAGTGCTACCGCAAAAATTTTTAGCTCAATTGGAGTGCCTGTTTTTGATGCCGACTATTGTGTACATGAATTGATGGGCCTTAACGGAAAGTTAGTCCCAGTGATTGCTAAAGAGTTCCCAGAAACTCAAGAAAAAATTAAAAATAATAAATATATTAATAGAGTAAAATTAGGCAATATAGTTTTTAAAAACAACATTATGAAGCGTAAGCTAGAAAATATAATTCATCCACAAGTTGGAAAAGAGAGAAAAAAATGGACAGAATGGGCGACAAGGCAAAGATATAGAATAATCTGTTATGATATACCCCTGCTTTATGAAACTAAAGGAGAAAAATCTTGTGATGAGGTAGTGGTTGTTTCTGCGCCGCTTTTAATTCAAAAACAAAGAGCCTTAAAAAGGAAAAATATGGATTTAAAAAAATTCAATAATATTCTAAAAACACAGATGCCTGATGCTGAAAAAAGAAAAAGATCAGATTTTATCGTTAATTCAGGAAATGGTTATAGGTTTTCTAGAAATCAGGTCGAAAATATTGTAAAGAAACTTACCTCATGAGAAGAATAGCATTAGATACAGAAACAACGGGATTAAGTCCTAAAGATGGCCACAGGGTTGTAGAAATAGGCTGTGTTGAATTAGATGGTAATATTCCCACAGGAAATGAATGGCATTCTTATGTAAACCCCGATAGAGCTATGCCTGAAGCCGCATTTGCTGTGCACGGCTTATCAGAAGAGTTTTTAAAAAAAGAACCAAGATTTAAAGATATTGCAGAAGATTTTCTTCGTTTTATTAAAGGAGGAGAATTGGTAATTCATAATGCAAAATTTGATATTGGCTTTTTAAATAGTGAATTAAAGATGGCAAGTATGCCTCTTATAGAAATACAAAAAACTATAGATACGGTTCATTTAGCAAGAGAAAAAATACCAGGCGCAGCAGCAAGTTTAGATGCATTATGTAAAAGGTTTGAAATAGATTTATCTCTTAGAGAAAAGCATGGAGCACTATTAGATGCAAAATTACTAGCAGAAGTATATCTGCAATTAACAGGTGGTCGTCAATCAAGCCTAAGTTTAGTACAAGAACATACTGATAAAAGCAAACAAGTAATTAATAAAGAAGAGCGCACATTTGATAATTTAAATTTTGTTGAGGCATCTTTGACAGAACAGGAAAAAGAAGAGCATATGGAGATGATTAAAAAGATTAATTCATCACTTTGGTTAAAATAATATTTATGTTCCTCTTTACCAAATAAGTTTAGCGAACTATCTTATGTAAGATAAATTAAAACGGGAAAAAAAAGTGCAATATTTTGATATTATATTATTTGCTGTAATAGCAGGAGTTCTAGCTATTCGTTTATATAGAATTTTAGGAATAAAGTCTAAAGTAACAATTGAAAAAAATGAAGAAGCTGTTCAAAATGTTATTAATATAAAGGAAGAAAAAGACCAAAAGAAGGAAAATGTAATAACAGAAAATGGAGAGGGCCTAAGCTATCTTAAGAAAATACAGCCTGATTTTAACGAAAAAGATTTTCTCTCAGGAGCAAGTAAAGCTTTACCAATGTTATTAGAAGCAAAATATAAAGCAAATAAAAAAGTATTAATTAGTTTTTTAGAAGATGATATTTTTAGAATCTTTGAGAAACAAATACTGGATCAGGAAAGCAAGGGGCACACAATAGATAATTGTGAAATAAATGTTTTTGATAAAAATATAAAAGAAATAAAAATACAGGATAATATTGTTTATATTAGGGTTGAATTTAAATTTAATGAAAAATTTATTATCAATAATAGTGACGGAAGTGTATTTTTAGATTTGAGTAAAGATGTAGATGAAAAAACGGTTGCTTGGACTTTTTTAAGACCTTTAGAATCAGACAGCCCAAACTGGAAGTTATTTGGTGTTAATCAAATTAATTAGTTTTTTTTTATGCCTAAAAATAAAAATTTTTTTAAAAGCTTTTTTTACTTATTAATTTTAATATTACTGTCTTTTGTTTTATATTTTAAAGATTTCAAAAAAAATAATACTGAAACAGCTGAAGTAAAATTTTCAGATTTGCCTGGATGGAGTTCTACAAATATTCTTACTTCTTTGCAATCGTTTGAACAAAGCTGTAAATATATTT
>JAYGEJ010000135.1:0-7061 GCA_046582425.1 Alphaproteobacteria bacterium | reverse complement strand
ACTTCTCAAGAGGATAGATTTAAAGCAGTTTTAAAATTAGCTGCATTGCCTAAAAATGGTTCTAAAATAAGAGTTAGAAATAGGTGTGAAGTTACAGGAAGACCTAGAGGAAATTATCGTAAATTTGGTATGAGTAGGATTGCATTTAGAGATTTAGCATCTAGCGGGCAACTTCCTGGTATTACTAAGGCTAGCTGGTAGGAGATATAATATGACTATGACAGACCCATTAGGAGATATGTTAACTAGAATTAGGAATGGACTTACTGCTAAAAAAGCAATAGTAGAGTGCCCTAAATCTAAGTTAAGAGAATCTGTTTTACAAGTTCTAAAAAAAGAAGGTTTTATAAGAGGTTATACAGTTAAGGAAGATGAAAACAAAAAATCTATACTATTGATTGAGCTAAAATATTTTGAGGGTAAACCGGCTATCAAAGAAATTAAAAGAGCTTCAAGGCCAGGACTAAGATTGTACTCATCAAAAAAAGATATGCCTCTAAATTATGGAGGGTTAGGAATTTCAATAGTTTCAACATCACGAGGTTTAATGTCAGATCATGAAGCTAGGATAGCTAATATTGGTGGTGAAATATTATGCAGTGTATTTTAAAGGATAGTAGATAATGTCAAGAGTGGGTAAAAATGAAGTTATTGTTCCTGAAGGAGTTAATTTTAGTGTTGATGGAAGAGTTTTATCTGTTAAAGGAAAGTTAGGGGAATTAACCGAAAAAGTTACAGATTCTGTTATAGTAGAATTTAAAGATAATAAAGTTTCGGTTAAGCCAGTAAACAAAGATAAAGAATCTTTTTCTCAGTGGGGTTTGGTAAGAACTTTAATAAATAATATGGTTATTGGGGTCGAATCTGGTTTTACGAAAACATTAGAAGTTAATGGTGTAGGCTATAGAGCTGCAACTGAAGGTGATATTTTACAACTTCAATTAGGTTATAGCCATGATATAAAAGTTGCAATTCCTAAAGAAATATCTGTTAAATGTTCAAAGCCTACTGAAATAATTATATCAGGAGCTAATAAACAGAAAGTTGGACAATTTGCTGCAGAGATTAGATCCTTGAGAAAACCCGAACCTTATAAAGGTAAGGGAGTTAGATATAGTAATGAATATGTAAGACAAAAAGAAGGTAAGAAAAAATAGGTGACTTATGGCTTTAAATAAACAACAAAGAGATAATAAAAGAAAAATTAGAAATCGTTATAGCTTAAAAAAGCATAATAGCTCTAAACCAAGATTAAGTGTTTATAGATCAAATCAGCATATTTATGCTCAAATTATAGACGATATTAATGGTAAGACTTTATGTGCTGTCTCTACTATGGATAAAGAGTTCAAAAAAAAGAAATCTTTTGGAGGGAATATAACAGCAGCTCAGGAAGTTGGGTCTTCAATTGCAAAAATAGCATCAGATTCGGGTGTCGTAGAAGTGGTTTTTGATAGAGGTTCATATTTATATCATGGAAGAGTTAAGGCTTTAGCAGAAGCGGCAAGAGGCAATGGCTTAAAATTTTAAGTAAATTAGGAGTATTTGATGGCTAGAGGAAAGAAGAACGAAAAAGAGGGTGATGATCTTCTTGATAAATTGGTAGGTATTAATAGAGTATCTAAAGTTGTAAAGGGCGGACGTAGATTTGGTTTCGCTGCATTAGTCGTGGCGGGAGATGCAAAAGGCCAAGTTGGATTTGCATCAGGTAAGGCTAAAGAAGTTCCTGAAGCTATAAAAAAAGCCACTGATAAAGCAAAAAAAGAAATGATTAGAGTTCCTCTTAGGGAGGGAAGAACGGTTCATCATGATGTAATAGGATATCATGGAGCTTCGAAAGTATTAGTTAGAAGTGCTCCTGCAGGAACAGGAATAATAGCTGGTGGGCCTATGAGGGCAGTATTTGAGACGCTAGGAGTCCAAGATGTAGTTACTAAGTCTCAAGGAAGTGCTAATCCATATAATATGGTTAGGGCTACATTTGATGCATTAGCTAGCTTACAATCTCCCCGAGGTGTTGCAAGTAGAAGAGGCTTAAAAGTTAGTTCAGTAGTAGGCAAGAAACAAGATAAAAATATTGTGGAGAAATAAGTCTATGTCAAATAATAAAATTAAAATTATGCAAATACATAGTCCTATTGGAAGGAAATCTGATCAAAGAGCAACCCTGATAGGTTTAGGGCTAAATAAGATGAATCGTACAAGTGTCTTAGAGGATACTCCATCTATTAGAGGAATGGTATCTAAAGTCAAACATCTTGTTAAAGTAATGGATGAGAATTAGTTATATTTGATTGAATGGAGAATAATATGAGGCTAAATGAAATTAGTGATAATCCTTATTCTAAGCATAATAAGAAAAGAGTAGGTAGAGGTATTGGGTCTGGTAAAGGTAAAACATCTGGCAAAGGGCACAAAGGTCAAAAGTCTAGAGCTGGTGTAGCTATTAAGGGTTTTGAAGGTGGGCAAATGCCATTGCATAGAAGATTACCTAAACATGGTTTTAATAATATATTTAGAAAAGAATATACAATTATTGGGCTAGATGACCTTCAAAAAGCTATTGATGCAGGAAAAATAGACGATAAAAAAATTATAAATGCAAAAGTTCTTAAAGAAAATGGCGTAATTACTAGAATGAAAGATGGAGTAAAGTTGTTAGGAAATGGATCAATTAATTCTAAAATAGATATCGAGGTAACTACTGCATCAAGATCTGCCAAGAAGGCAATAGAAAAGGTTAGTGGTAAAATTTCTATTTTATTGGAGAATATAAAAGAAGAGAGTAATGATATTAAGGCTAAGAATTAGAACTAATTAATAATTATTTATAAAGAGGATTTAAAATGGCTTCTGCTGCTGAACAGCTAGCTGCTTCTGTTAATTTTGGGGCTTTATCTAAAGCAAAAGAACTGAAAAAAAAGATTTGGTTTACTTTAGCTGCCTTAATTGTTTATAGGCTAGGAACTTATATTCCTCTTCCTGGAATTGATTCTCAGGCTTTAGATGATATATTCCAACAAAATGCCGGTGGTATTTTAGGCATGTTTGATATGTTTTCTGGCGGTGCTTTAAGTAGGATGACCATATTTGCATTAAATATAATGCCTTATATTTCTGCATCTATTATTATACAATTAATGACGACGGTTTCTCCTCACTTAGCAGCGCTAAAAAAAGATGGTGAATCAGGAAGAAAAAAAATAATTCAATATACCCGCTATGGTACTGTTCTACTGGCTGCTGTTCAAGGTTTAGGAATAGCAAGTGGGTTAGAAAATTTAACCTCTTCTTCTGGTCCTGCAGTTATGAATCAAGGACTAATGTTTAAATTTACCACAGTTGTTTCATTAACTGGGGGCACCGTTTTCCTAATGTGGTTGGGAGAACAAATTACGGCTAGAGGAATTGGTAATGGTATTTCTCTTATAATTATGGCAGGTATTGTAGCTAACTTACCTGTTTCTCTTGTTTCAACTTTAGAATTGGGAAAGACTGGCGCTTTATCTGGTTTATTTATAATATTTTTATTAATAATGTCAGTAGTTGTTATTGGTTTTATAGTTTTTATAGAAAGAGCTCAAAGAAGATTAATAATTCAATACCCAAAAAGACAAGTAGGAATGAAGGTTTTTCAGGGCGATTCGAGTCACTTACCTTTAAAACTTAACACGGCTGGAGTTATACCTCCTATTTTTGCATCATCTATATTATTACTTCCGGTCACAGCTATGAGTTTTAATGCAGGATCTGGCCCTAGTTGGTTATTAGATGTTACATCTCTGTTAGGAAGGGGACAACCTTTATATATGGCTTTATATGTTGCTGCTATAATGTTTTTTGCTTTCTTTTATACTTCAATTGTGTTTAGTCCTGAAGATACAGCAGACAATCTTAAAAAAAATGGTGGATTTATTCCAGGGATAAGACCTGGTCAAAATACAGCAATATATATAGACCATGTTCTTACAAGATTAACAGTTGTAGGAGCATTATACTTAAGTTTAGTTTGTATATTGCCGGAAATTTTGATTGCTAAATATGCTGTGCCGTTTTATTTTGGAGGAACTAGTTTGCTTATTGTTGTAAATGTTACTATGGATACAGTAGCTCAAATACACTCTCATTTGATAGCCCAACAATATGAAGGTTTGATAAAAAAGTCGAAACTTAGAGGACGAATATAGTGATTGTTATATTATTTGGTCCTCCAGGATGCGGAAAAGGTACTCAAGCTGGTATCATATCTAAAGATATAAATATCCCTCACCTTTCAACCGGGGATATGCTTCGAGAGGCTGTTAAATCTAAAACAGAAATAGGATTAAAAGCAGCTAATATAATGGAAGAAGGAAAATTAGTTTCTGATGAGGTAGTAATAGGAATTATTAAAGATAGAATAGCTAAGCATGATTGCTTTAATGGTTTTATTTTAGATGGATATCCAAGGACGTTATCGCAAGCTAAAGAATTAGATAATATGCTAGGCAAACAAAATCTTAAAACTGATATAGTACTAGAGTTTTCAGTAAATAATGAAGTCTTAATTTCTAGAATAGAAGGCAGGTTTTCATGTGCAGACTGTGGAGCAGGATATAATGACCAATCTAAACTTCCTATAAAAGAAGGAGTATGTGATCAATGTGGTGGCGGAAATTTTATAAGAAGAAAAGATGATAATAGAGAAACTGTATCTAAAAGACTAGAAGCATATAATAAAGATACTTTACCGTTACTACCTTACTATAAAGAAAAACAGGTATTATTTAGTATTGATGGCTTAGCTGATATAGATAATGTTACAAATGAATTAATGAGTTTAATAAAAAAATGAGATAGATATCGTTGACTTGAGTGTAAAGGTGAATATAATCTCGTTCTTCGAACTATTTTGTTAAAAATTTTAAAAATTGGAGGTTTTTTTGGCAAGAATATCTGGAGTAAATGTTCCAACAGGTAAAAGAGTAGAAATAGCTCTTACCTATATCTATGGAATAGGACGATCTACAGCAAGTAAAATAATGGAAGATGCAGGAATACCAGTATCTAGAAGAGTTAATGATCTTACTGAAGTTGAATTAGACACTTTAAGAGACTTAACCTCTAAAATAAGTGTGGAGGGTGATTTAAGAAGTATAATCTCTATGAATATAAAAAGACTCCGAGATTCAGGATGTTATAGAGGAATAAGACATAGAAAAGGTCTACCAGTTAGAGGACAGAGAACCAAAACGAATGCCAGAACTCGTAAAGGTAAAAATATGGCAATTGCTAATAAAAAAACAGTTTAATTTATAATTAGGGGGCATTATGGCCGTTAAAGAAAATAAAAAGAAAAAAGAAAAAAAGAATATTACTTCTGGGGTAGCACATGTTAATTCTACCTTCAATAATACTATAATTACTATAGCTGATCACCAAGGAAATACTGTTTCATGGTCTTCTGCAGGAATGCAAGGTTTTAAAGGTTCTAGAAAATCTACTCCATTTGCTGCACAACTTGCAGCTGAAGATGCAGGAAAAAAAGCTCAAGAACATGGTTTAAAAGTATTAGAAGTTAAAGTTAGTGGTCCTGGAGCAGGAAGAGAGTCTGCATTAAGAGCTCTTCAAACTATTGGGTTTACAGTAACCACAATAAACGATGTTACTCCTATTCCTCATAATGGATGCAGGCCACCTAAAAGAAGAAGAGTTTAATTATTACTAATAAATATATATTTAAATAAATTAAGGAATTTATAGTGCTAGAAAAAAATTGGAATGACTTAATCACACCATCAAATGTGGTAATTACATCAAAAGATGGAGATATAAAAGGAACTGTTGTAGCTGAGCCAATTGAAAGGGGTTATGGATTAACTATAGGAAATTCTTTGAGAAGAGTTTTATTGTCTTCTTTACAAGGCGCTGCTATTACAGCTATTAAAATTGAAAATGTATTGCACGAATTCACTTCTATTCAAGGTGTAAGAGAAGATGTAGTAGATCTTATTTTAAATATAAAAAATATTTCTGTAAAGTCTCATATTGATGGAACTAGTAAAGTTTCTCTAAGTGCTAAAGGTCCGTGTGAGGTAACAGCTGGAATGATTCAAAGTAATGCAAATGTAGAAGTCAAAAATACTGAACTTCTAATTTGTCATTTAGATAAAGATTCTGAGTTAAATATTGAATTTTATGTAAGTACGGGTAGAGGATATTCTCCAGCTGCAAATAATAAGCCTGAAGATGCTCCTATCGGATTAATTCCTATAGATGCAATTTATAGCCCAATTAAAACTGTATCTTATAAAATTGAAAATTCTAGAGTTGGTCAAGATACTGATTTTGATAGGCTTTTGTTAGATATAGAAACAGATGGAACAATTACGCCTGAAGATGCAACTGCTTTAGCTGCAAGAATATTAATTGAGCAAATGGGTAATTTTGTTAATTTTGAAGACCCACAACCTGAAGTAGTAGAAGAAGAGCCTACGCCTGAAGCGTTACTTAACCCTCATTTATTAAGAAAAGTGGAAGAGTTAGAGTTATCAGTTAGGTCGGCTAATTGTCTAAAAAATGATAATATTGTTTATATAGGGGATTTAGTTCAAAAATCTGAATCAGAAATGTTAAGAACCCCTAATTTTGGACGTAAATCATTAAATGAAATAAAAGAAGTGCTTACTAATATGGGATTAAACTTGGGTCAAATGATACCAGAGTGGCCTCCAGAAAATTTAGAACAGTTAGCTAAACAAATTGACGACCAGTTTAATTAAATAATTAATAAGGAATATAGTTATGAGACATAAATTAGGACAAAGAAAGCTAAATAGAACTAGTTCTCATAGAAAAGCTATGTTTGCTAATATGTCCTCTGCATTAATAAAACATGAGCAGATAAGAACTACTGTAGCAAAAGCTAAAGAGCTTAGACCAATTGTTGAGAAACTAATAACACTTGGAAAAAAAGGAAGTTTGCATGCAAGAAGAAATGCTATATCTAGATTAGCACCTGATGCCCATGTAGAAAAATTATTTGGAGAAATGGCTAAGAGATATGAAAATAGAAATGGCGG
>JAYGEJ010000053.1:0-28989 GCA_046582425.1 Alphaproteobacteria bacterium | reverse complement strand
AGCTAGCAATATCCATTCATAAATACTAGGATTTTTCCATACATTTAATGATGATGAAAGGTCATAGTCTAATAAAATTAATATGGTTGTGCCTATTAAACCAGCTAGACAAGAAAAAATGAGGCTTGTAAGTGGGGATTCTACTGGAGCTAAAACCCTAGTACCAATTTGATATAAAGAATAAAATAATGCTCCAGCTATTCCATATATTATTCCTGTGAACCAAATAAAATCAATGTCTTTATAGTTTAAAATATTAGTTGGATTAATAACAATAACCATTCCTAGAAAGCCAATTATGACGGCTAACCAACTAGAATGAGGTACTTTTTCTTTTAGAAGTAAAGGTGAGAGCGTAACAGTAATTAAAGGTGAAAAAAATAATATTATAGTTGCCTCTGCTAAAGTTAAAATTGATAATGATGTGAAAAAGAAATAAGTCATTAATAATAAAGCTATAGACCTTAAAACTTGAACTAAAATTAATTTAGGATATCTTAGACCAGAGTTATAACCTAATAAACGAATTAACATTACAGCCAATAATACAAGAAGAAAATGAAATGAATACCTAGCCCAGACTATCTGTGTAATAGAGAAGTTATCGGATAAAAATTTAGCCAATGCCTCCATTGCAGCAAAAGACATTAAAGTAAAAATATAGATTACTATCCCTACTTTTTCATTTTCAATTTGCATTTTAATTTTATACTTTTTATTCAAATGTATGGTATTGATATTTTTTTATAATTTCATAATAAATATTAGTTAATAGCTCTAAATCATCAACTTTGATAGACTCATCTATTTGATGCATAGTTTTACCTACTAAGCCAAATTCTATTACATTACATATATCTTTAATAAAACGTGCATCAGATGTTCCTCCGCTAGTAGAGAGTTCTGGATCTATTCCTGTGTTTTTCTTAATAACTTCCTCTACAATATTTATAAAATTATCAGGCTTCGTTAGAAAGGGATCTCCACTTAATTCACTTTCTAAATCCCATTTAAAAAAATTTTTATTATAAGAAACTTTCTCTAAAGTATTTTTAATAATATTTGTTAAACTGCTTTCTGATTGAAGAGTATTAAACCTTATATTAAATTTAGACTGGATTTTCAAAGGAATAACATTTGAAACATTATTACCTACATCTACAGAAATAAATTCTAAATTTGACGGTTGGAAATGTTCATTTCCGTTATCTAGCTCAACTTCAGATAACGCCGATATAAACTTAGACATTATAGGTAAAGGATTAGCTGCTTTATGTGGATAAGCTACATGACCTTCCTTTCCATAAACTGTAAGTAAGCCGTGCAAACTGCCTCTTCTTCCAATTTTAATCATTTCACCTAATTTATTAGGGTTAGTAGGCTCTCCTACTATACAATGATCAATCTTCTCTCCCATTTTTTTTAATTTAGGAAGCATGGTTCTTGTACCATGCTTCGCATGACCTTCTTCATCTCCTGTTAAAAGGAAACTTAAACAAAAGGATCTATCATAATCATCAACATATCTTGCAAAGGCCGCTATAAAGGCTGCAATAGAGCCTTTCATATCTGCTACACCTCTTCCGACTAAATTTCCGTTTAAAATCTCAGCTTCAAATGGTGATATGCTCCATTTTTCTTTATTACCAGCTGGAACAACATCTGTATGTCCTGCAAAACATAAATTTTTTCCTTTGCCTGTCTTTGCATATAAATTATTAACTAAAGCCTCTTTTCCAATTCCTTCAATATTTCCTGAAGGCATTCTAAAGCATTCAAAACCTAATAAAGATAAAACCTCTTCAACAAATAAGAGCGCTCCTTCATCTTTTGGCGTTTCAGAAGGAAACCCAATTAATTTCTTCGCTATATATAAAGGGTCTGATAGCTTTTTCTTATCAATACTAAAATTCATATGCAATCTCTCTAAAATAAATAATTTCTCATAATTACTTACTGGAACATGTGTAATTATGAGGCTATAGTCAATTAAGAAATATTAAAAAAATTTGGAGAAAACATTAATGGCATATTGGTTGTTTAAATCTGAACCGAGTACCTGGTCATGGAAGGATCAAGTAAAAAAAGGGGAGGAAGGTGAAGGATGGGACGGCGTAAGAAACTATCAAGCTAATAATAATATGAAAAAGATGAAAATAGGTGACTTAGGTTTTTTTTATCATTCCGTAAAAGATAAACAAATAGTTGGCATAGTAAGAGTAATTGGTGAGCATAGACCTGACCCAACTGATAAAAAAGGCATTTTTGGTATGGTCGTAATTGAGGCGGTTCAAGAAGTAAAGAAACCTGTGTGTTTATCTGAAATGAAATCTAATAAAAAATTATCTGATTTAGCGCTTATCAAACAAGCAAGGCTATCTGTAGTGCCCATCTCTAAAGATCATTGGAAAGAAATTTGTTTAATGGCAGAAACTAAAAATAAATTTTAGAATGGATGATATTTTCAAAAGCTCTGGTATAAAAAGAAATACAAAAATTTGTAAAATAGAAGACTTAGAAGAAGATAAGGCTGTCGTAAAAAAAGGTGAAGATAAATACCTGCCTGGCATTATAATTTATAAAAAAAAAAATTCTATATACATATGGTTAAATAATTGTCCTCATGCACACTTAACTTTAGATATTATAGAAGGCAGAGTACAAAATAAAAATAATGATTTATTATGTGCAAATCATGGTGCAAAATTTAATCCTATTACTGGTGAATGTATAAAAGGCCCTTGCAAAAATTCTTTTTTAAAAAGCTTTCCGTTTAAAATAAAAAATAATTATGTTCTTGCTGGATAAAAATATTATCTTTAATTATTAATGAAAAAAATATAAGGAGGTATAGATGAGCGAAGAAAGAATAATAATCAAAAATGATTGGGAGAAGAATGCTCATTTAAATAAAAAAAAGTATGAAGAGATGTATAATGAATCAATTCAGAATCCAGAGGCTTTTTGGAGCAAACAAGCCCTTAATATAGACTGGTTTAAACCTTTTACTGAAGAGTCTGTAAAAAAAATAGATTTTTCAAAAGAAAATTTAGAAATAAAATGGTTTTACGACGGAAAATTAAATGTTTCATATAATTGCATAGATAGACATTTAGAATCAAAAAGTGATTCCACTGCTATTATTTGGGAAGGAGATGATCCTGAAGAAAGTAAGCATATAACCTATAAAGAGTTGTATAATGAAGTTTGCCTAATGGCAAATGTTTTAAAAAAAAGAGGTGTAAAAAAAGGAGATAGGGTTACAATTTATATGCCTATGATTCCAGAGGCTTCATATGCAATGTTAGCCTGCGCTAGAATAGGCGCTATACATTCAGTCATATTTGGAGGATTTTCACCTGATAGTATTGCTGATAGAATTATAGATTGTAAATCTGACTTTATTATTACTGCTGATGAAGGCTATAGAGCGGGGAAGATTATTCCTCTTAAAAATAATGTAGATAAAGCATTAAAAAGATGTGGAAATGTAAAATCTGTTTTAGTTATTAAAAGAACTGGCAACGATATCAATATGACAACAAATAGAGATATTTGGTGGCATGAAGAAAAATTAAATGTAGATGCTATATGTGAGCCAGAAATTATGGATGCTGAAGATCCTTTATTTATTCTTTATACCTCTGGTTCTACAGGAAAGCCTAAGGGAGTTTTGCATACTACAGGAGGATATATTGTATATGCATCAATTACCCATAAATATATATTTGATTATAAAGATGGAGAAGTTTATTGGTGTACGGCAGATGTTGGCTGGGTTACAGGCCACTCTTATATAGTATATGGTCCTCTTGCTAATGGAGCAAAAACTTTAATGTTTGAAGGTGTTCCAAATTATCCAAACTCGTCTAGATTTTGGGAAGTGATAGATAAACATAAGGTAAATATATTTTATACTGCACCTACTGCAATAAGGGCACTAATGAAAGAAGGTGATGGCCCTGTTAAGTCTACAAATAGAAAAAGTCTAAGAGTGCTAGGAAGTGTAGGAGAGCCTATTAACCCAGAAGCATGGAATTGGTATTATAAAATTGTTGGGGAGGAAAAATGTCCAATCGTAGATACTTGGTGGCAAACTGAAACAGGAGGAATATTAATTAGTCCTCTGCCTGGAGCAATAGATTTAAAACCAGGATCTGCTACTAAACCCTTTTTTGGTATATCTCCGGCTTTAGTTGATAATGAAGGAAAAAAGCTTGAAGGAGAAGCAGAAGGGAACCTTGTTTTAGAAACTTCTTGGCCAGGACAAATGCGAACGGTATATGGAGATCATGCACGTTTTGCAGAAACTTATTTTTCTACTTTCAGCAATGTGTATTTTACAGGAGATGGAGCAAAAAGAGATGCTGATGGCTATTGGTGGATTACTGGAAGAGTTGATGATGTTATAAATGTAAGTGGGCATAGAATGGGAACAGCAGAAGTGGAAAGCGCTTTAGTTTCTAATGAAAATGTTGCTGAGTCTGCAGTTGTTGGGTATCCACATGATATTAAGGGTCAAGGCATTTATGCCTATGTTACTCTAACTGATAATACAAAACCCTCAGAGGAACTAAGAAAGCAATTACTACTTTGGGTAAGAAAAGAGATAGGGCCTATAGCAACTCCAGACTTAATTCAATGGGCTCCGAGTTTACCAAAAACACGCTCTGGAAAAATTATGCGTCGTATTCTTAGAAAAATTGCTGCTAATGAACATGATCAACTTGGAGATATTTCTACACTTGCTGACCCCGGAGTTGTTGCTAATTTAGTTAAGGAAAGAATGAATAAATAATTTAAAAATCAGTTACTCGTCCGTTTTTCTCCCAGTCTCCATACCTAGTAGGTTCAGGGCCTTTCTGCCCACCTATTTCTTTAGATAGTTTTTTAATATTTTTTTTAGTTTTTGTTTTCTTACTAGTGTTTTTAATTTTTTTCATATATATGCCATAAAAATTAGATTAAAGTATTTATATTATGTATCTAATTAAAAAAAATATTATCTAAATGTCAATTAATAATTTAAATCCAAGAATTCAAGCTATAAATGAAATAACTGGTATTTTAAAAGGAGATAATTATAAGTCTCTTGCATATGAGGACCCTTTTTATCGATCACTAGTTGGAGAAGCTATAAGAAGATTAGGTGAAATAAATTTTTATTTAAAAAAATATATTAAAAAACCTCTTAAAACTGAGCAAAGTCATATTAAAGCAAATTTAATAATAGGCGCCACACAAATTATATATATGAGACTCCCTGCATCTGCAGCAGTTAATGATAGCGTTGAAATAGCCAAAAAAAGTTCTCCTCATCATGTCAAATTTATTAATGCTATTCTAAGACAGTTATCTAGAGACTTTGAAGATAACAAATTAGATAAATCAAACTTACTAATGAATATGCCCACAGAAATAATGAATAAATGGAAAAAAGTATTTAGTAAAAGTCAGTTAACTAAAATTATGAAACAGCACCTTGTAATACCTCCTGCTTTAGATATTTCTATATCACCAAAAGAAGATATCAATGAATGGGAAACAAATTTAAAAGGAGAAATTTTAGGCTCTAATAACATTAGATTAATTGATAGTTATGGCAAAATTAATAAAATACATGGTTATAATGAAGGTAAATGGTGGATACAAGATATAGCCTCGCAGTTACCTGTAAAAATTTTATTATCTAAAATTAAACAAAATACTAATGTAATTGATTTATGCGCTGCTCCTGGAGGAAAAACTGCTCAATTATTGACTAACAATTTAAAGGTTACATCTGTAGAATCTAATAATAAGAGAGCAAAAATTCTAGAAGAAAATTTAAATAGGCTAAATTTAAAAACAAAATTAATCATAAAAGACGCCACTCAATATAAACCAGAAAAATTAGCTGACGCTATATTATTAGATGCTCCTTGTACTTCTTCTGGTACCATGAGAAAAAACCCTGATATTTTATGGAGGCTGTCTTACAAAAAAGGTAATTATTTTTCACATATGGAATCAGTTATAAAAATACAACGAGGCTTATTAGATTCAGCATCTAAGATGTTAAAGTCGAGAGGTGTTCTTATTTATTCCGTTTGCTCCTTAGAAAAAGAAGAAGGGGAAAATCAAATTGTTGATTTTATAAAGAAAAATAGTAAATTCATAATAGATCCAATAAAAGAAAGTGAAATAGATATAACTAAGAAAGCAATTACTAAAGAAGGCTTTATTGAAACATTACCATTCTTTAGTTCAGAACGAGGAGGAATGGACGGATTTTTTATAGCTCGATTAATAAAAAGAACTAATTAAACATTATTAAATAATTTATTAAATTATAGGATTAATTTTATATTGAAAAACAATAATATATTAATATCTCCCTCAATTCTAGCAGCTGACTTTTCTATGCTAGGACAAGAAGTTACCAACGTGGATAGTGCTGGTGCAGATTGGATTCATCTAGATATAATGGATGGCCATTTTGTTCCTAATCTAACTATTGGGCCAGACGTGGTATCAAATTTAAGAAAATATACAAAAAAATTATTTGATGTGCACTTGATGACAAAACCTGCCAGTAATTGGCTAGAGCCTTTCGCGAAAGCTGGTGCAGACATTATTACAATACATGTTGAAGCAGAAGATAATATTCAAGAATCTATTAAAACAATTAAAAGTCTAGGCTTAAAAGCAGGAATATCAATTAAACCCTCTTCCTCTGAAAAAATTATTGAGCCTTATCTAGATTATTGTGATTTAGTATTAGTTATGACAGTAGAACCAGGTTTTGGAGGACAAAAATTTATGTCCTCGCAACTTGAAAAAATTAAAAATATTAAAAAAATGATAAATAATAAAGGCCGAGATATTTTAATAGAGGTGGACGGTGGAATTAATTTAGAAACTTCAAAATTATGTATTAAAGCAGGAGCTAATGTTTTAGTTGCTGGAAGTGCTATCTTTTCTCAAAGTACTGCTAATTATTCTAAACTTGTTAAATCTCTTCGAAATGAGACATAAGGAAGTTAAAATTGTCTGCTAATTCTTCCCGCCTCAATATAAATAAAATATTCTATAAAAGCTTTTTATATAATTTTTGGCTTAATTTAACAAAGCCTGAAAATATTTTTCAAGATATAAAGGACCCATGGGAAGGAGAAGGGCAATTAGCTGATGCAATTTTTCAAGGAAGATATAACTTTGCAGGAGAAGAAATACACTCCCCAAATAAACCTCTATGGGAACCTAACGGGATAGGCCCTTGGTGGTTAGCAGAAATGCATGGTTTTTCATGGTTGCGGCATTTCAAGGCTAGAGATGGAAAAACCTCTAGACAATATGCAAGAGCATTAATTTCAGATTGGATTAGAGATGGAAATGATAGATATAATCCTATAAGTTGGAAAATAGATATCCTTGGGAGGAGAATATCTGCATGGATATCTTATTCTGAAATGTTAAAAGATGAAGCAGATAGAGAGTTTTTGGAAAAATTTTATAAACTTTTAACTTCACAATCCAAACACCTTAGTAGAGTCATTCATAAAAAGAAAAATGATCCAGAAATTTTTACTGCTTTACGCGGCTTAATAATATCAGGCATATGTCTAAGTGGGGGAGATAAAAGATATAATATTGCTAAAAATATTCTATTATACGCCTTAAATAACCAAATCTTAAGTGATGGATGTCACATAAGTAGAAGGCCTTCAATAACATTAGACATATTAACAGATTTGATTTGGATTAGAAGTTCATTACGAGAAAATGATAATTTAATAGAAACTTTGGACACTAACATAACTAAAATGAGTCACGCTATTAGAGCATTAAGATTAGGAGATGGTACTTTACTTAGATCTAATGGAGGAAAATCTTATTCTAGAGATGCAATAGATAAAGTTCTAGATAAAACTGGAATCAAATTAAAATCTAAAATATCTATTAGCTTAAAATCTTCTGGATATGAAAGACTAACAGCAGGTAAATCAGTAATTCTATTAGATTGCTCCCAAAAAGAAAAAAATAGTTATAATGGCTCTTTAAGCTTTGAAATGAGTGTGGGAAGAGACCGAATGATAGTAAATTGTGGGCCTGCGCCATATAACAATAAAAAGTGGGAAAAAGCTCTTTCTAGCTCAGCGGCACATTCTACTTTAGTTATAAATAATACTAACTCTTCATCTGGTGAAAACTATAAAAATTTAAAAATAAATGTTAGAAGAGATGTGACATCTGGTTTCGAAATAATTTCTTCTGGTCATAACGGATATGAAAACTTGTTTTCTGCACTACATAAAAGAATTCTAAAACTTGATTCAAGAGGTGGTCTTTTAAAAGGAATTGATGACATTATATCCGGCCCTAAAATGAATTTTAAAATACATTTTCATTTACATCCAAAAGTAAATGTTCGGCTAACTAGAAATAAAGAAAGAATACTTCTTTTAATTCCTAGTGGTGGTTGGGAGTTTTTTATATCTAAAAATAATATTAAATTAAATCTTAATATAGAGGAATCAATTTACGTAGAAGATAACGGGCAGGTAAAAAAATCCAGCCAATTTATAATTAATGGACAGACCTCTAACTCAGGAGCACAAATAGAATGGTGTTTATCAAAAACAAATTTATGATCGAATAATGCATCCGGCTACAGAAAGGCCTACCCCGAAGCCCATTAACATAATATTCATATTTGGTTTATATAAGCCATTATCTATTGACTGTTTTATCGCAATAGGAATAGTAGCGGAAACTGTGTTTCCCATATTCTTAATATTTTGAAACCACTTATTATCAGGGATATGTAATTTTGTTTTTAATTGGCGCAAAATCACAGCACTAGCCTGATGAAATATAAATAGATCTATATCAGCTTGTTTTAAATCAGCTTTATCAAGCAACTCATTAAAAACTTTAGGGACTTCTCTTAGAGAAAACTTAAATACTTTTTGACCGTCCATAAATAATTTTTCTTTGCCTTCATAGCTTTCTAAAGCTAATAAATTTCCTCCACTTCCATCAGTATAAAAAGCAAAAGGCCCAATACTTCCTGCACCTTTATTCTCTACTAAAGCTACTGCTGCTCCATCAGAGAATATTGGCCGGTTTGTTCTATCATCTTGTGAAATATAATTGGAATAAGTATCAGCACATATCACCAAAACTTTTTTCAATCCTTGCTGATATATCATAGAACTCGCTACAGAAAGTCCATAAACAAATCCCGAGCAGCCCTGAATTAAATCAAAAGCCATCATATCTTTTGGCAAACCTAAAATATCTTGTATTAAACATGCTGAAGTAGGTAACCTGGAGAAAGGAGATTGGCTGACATGAATTATACCATCTATATTTTCAGGGCTAATTCTAGCAAGCAATTTATTAGAAGCATCAACAACTAAGCTTCTTTCATCCTCATTTTCATCTAAAACATGACGAGAATGAATTCCCGTTTTGTCTTTTAACTTATCTATTACCCAATCTGGATTAATTTTACCTAAATCTTCAAGTGATTCTTTTTTACTTCCTAAAACATATTCAATGTCGGTAATTTGCAAAATTAAAAACCCTTAATGTATTTTTCAATGTTATAATAATATAATAACAACAATATATAAACAAAGTATGGAATTTATCAATTTTAACTATAAAATAAATTATATAACTAATAAAAAAGAAATAATAATGTCATCTTTATCTAATCAGAACCTTATAGAAATGAAAAACATTATTGCTGAAATATCCTTAAAAGCAGCTAAAATAATAATGAAAAATATAAACTCACCTATAGAAATTAAACAAGACAATACTCCTGTTACTAAAGCAGATAAAGAATCAGATAAATTAATTAATACATTACTAAACAAACATTTCCCTAGCATTCCTATTGTGAGCGAAGAAAGAGAATTTCCTAAAAATAGTTTTGGTAATAGTTTACATTGGATTATAGACCCATTAGATGGAACAAAATCTTTTATAGAGGGAAATGAAGATTTTTGTGTCTGTATAGCGTTAGCATTAAATAAAAAGCCAATTTTGGGATGTATTACCCATCCACCTTCAGAAAAGGTTTGGTTGGGAGGTGCTCGAATTGATTCCTTAATGAAAGAAAAAAAGTTTAACTACAAAAATATAAATTGCAGAGATATTCCTCCCGTAGGTCCTACGATTGCTATAAGTAGACATCATGCAGGGCCTAAACTTAAAGAATGGCTTTCTTCTTTAGCGTATTTTAAGGAAAAAAGAGTTGGGAGTGCTCTAAAGTTTACACTAATAGCTGAAGGAAAAGCAGATATTTTTCCTAGAACTACCTCAACATATGAGTGGGATAGCGCTGCTGGTCAAGCTATAATTGAAGGGGCCGGAGGAAAAGTTGTCCAAATGAATAATGATGCAATGATTTACGGAAGAGAAGATAAAAAAAACCCTAACTTTATAGCTTTTGGTAGATCAAACTGGACTAAATGCTTAAAGGATAAAGTATAGTGGAAAATTTAACTTCATTATCCTGGTTAATAAGTGTTTTTTTGAGTTTTTTTATTAGCGTTATAACAATAAAAATATCTATAAGAATACTAGGTAAAACAAAAACTATAGATATTCCTAATAAAAGGTCTAACCACAATATACCAACTCCTAAAGGTGCAGGAATTGGAGTAATAGCATCATTATTAATAATGTATTACATATTTTTTCCTATAACTGATTTCATATTTACAATTTGTGTTTTTCTACTTTGTGTCATGTCATTTATTAACGATAACAAGCAAATTTTAATTGCCTTTAGGCTTTTTATACAAACCATACTAGCTTTTATTGTTATTAGTTATTGGTCGCCTCTAGTAAATTTACCTTTATTAGAAATGTTTATTCCTGGTTGGCTAGAAGCTATGATTATACTTTTATTTGTTTTATGGATGACAAATTTATTTAATTTTATGGATGGAATAGATGGCATCTCAAGTGTTCAATGCATAATAATAGGTTTGGGAGTAGGGTCTTGTTTATTTTTATCCGAAGACATAAATAAATTTGAAAATATAATTGCTGGATTTTTTGTTGGCTCAGGAATAGCTTTTTTAATATGGAATTGGCAACCTGCAAAGGTATTTCTTGGGGATGCCGGTTCAATTCCAATTGGCTTTATTAATGCTATTTTATTTTTACTGCTTTTTAAAAATGGTTTTTGGTATGTAGCAATAATATTAAATAGCTACTATATAGCCGACTCCACTATAACACTTATAAAAAGATTGATTAAAAAAGAAAAGCCTTGGCAAGCCCATAAAAGTCATTTCTATCAAAAAGCTATTATGAACGGTTATAGTCATTCTGAAGTATGTATTATTATTGCTAAGCATGGATTATTGCTAATAATTATATCTTTTTTGGCTTCTATGATGCCAAGCTTAATAATTATATTATTTTCAATTCTTATAAGTAGCTTATCTACAATATATCTTTTATATTATATGAGTAAAACACCAAAAAGAGATAAGAAAGTTATTTAATGCATCCTATAATTAGACTATTTTTAATCTGTAATATAGATGGTATATTAAGTATAATTGCCTTTTTTGGTGCCTATTGGTTAAGATTAGAAATTTTTCCAACCTCCCCAATTGTAAGCACTATAATTATATTCTCTTCTACTATATTTTCTTTTATTTTATTTGGGGTTTATAAAAGAATTTGGCGTTATTCTTCGACAGATGACCTACTTGTAATAACGAAAGCCACTTTAATATCTGTAATACTGTCAGCCTTTGCCTTTTTTCTAACTACAAGATTAGAAGACATGCCTAGATCAACAATGCTTATATATTTTATTTTATTAACAATTCTTTGCGGCGGAAGTAGAATATCATATAGATTAATAAGAGATAGAACATTAGCTCCAATTAATAATATCAATGAGAGAATAAATGTACTTCTAATAGGGGCGTCTGATGAAGCAGAAGCTTTAATAAGATCTTCACATAAACCAGACGGTCCATATCATATAATAGGTATATTTGATAATGATAAAAATAAATTAGGAAGAAAAATTAGAGGTATAGATATTATAGGGTCTATAGAAACAATTTATGAATCTAATTCTTTTATAAAAGCTAAAAAAATTACAAAAATAATAATTACTGATAAAAATATATCACGAAAAGATATAGGCTTACTTCTAAAATATGTTGATAAAATTGGTATATCGCTAGCACGTCTTCCAAAAATTTCAGAACTTAATAAAGCATTAGATAATAAATCAAATGAAGCTCGCCCAATAAATATAGAAGATCTATTAGGAAGATCTGAAACTAGGTTTGATAAAAAAAATTTAGAACAATTAATTAATAATAAAATCATATTAATTACTGGTGCTGGAGGAACGATAGGAAGTGAATTAGCTAATCAAATATCTGATATGAGTCCTAAAAAAATAATTCTATCAGACTATTCTGAATATGCCTTATGGAATATTACAGAAAAAATTACTGCAAAAACAGATGATAAAAATATATCATCTGTTTTATTAGATGTTAGAGATAAGTATGAAATAGATAAAACTTTTAAAAAATATAAGCCGCATATAATTCTTCATGCAGCTGCATTAAAGCATGTTCCTGTATGTGAAAGACATCCTTCTGATGCCATGAAAACTAATATTATTGGAACAAGAAATATTTCAGAAAAAGCTATTAAATACAAAACAGAAACTATGGTTTTAATTTCTACTGATAAAGCCGTTAACCCAAGTAATTTTATGGGTGCGTCTAAACGAGCGGCTGAAATATATATACAAAACTTAGATAGAGAAAAATCTGACACTAACTTCATTACAGTTAGGTTTGGTAATGTTTTAGGTTCTACTGGCTCAGTAATTCCTCTTTTTCAAAACCAAATTTCTAGAGGAGGTCCTTTGAGAGTGACCCATAAAGATACCACTAGGTTTTTTATGAGTGTCAAAGAAGCAGTAGAATTAGTTTTAATCTCATTAAACTCTTCGATAAATAAAAGAGAAAAAGGAGATATAAATGTTCTTGAAATGGGAGAACCGATGAAAATTGATAACTTGGCAAAACAACTTGCTCGTCTATCTGGCCTTACCCCAGGAAAAGATATAAAAATAATTTATACAGGATTAAGAGTAGGGGAAAAACTTCATGAAAAACTATTTCATGAAGAAGAAGATAAAATTACAACGAGTCACCCTGATCTTTTAATTGCCAAGTCAAGAGAACTAAATTTTCCTAATGTAAATAAAATATTACTTACTTTAGAAGATTTTTTAATTAAAAATAATGAAAAAGAGGCTATAAAAAAACTAAAAGATTTAGTACCAGAATTTTCAATTGATCCTAAAAATAGCGTTTATTAAGGAATAAAAATGTCAAAAGGTCTAATTAAAGTTAAGCGAGCGTTAATATCTTTATCAGATAAGAGCAATATCAAAATTTTATTAAATATAATTAAAAACTATAACATTGAAGTATTATCTACAGGGGGAACCGCAAAGCTACTAAGAGAGAATAATATAAAAGTATCAGATGTTTCAGATTATACAGGTTTTCCTGAAATGTTGGATGGTAGAGTTAAAACATTACATCCTAAAATACATGGCGGCCTATTAGGAAGAAATAATATAAATAAACATAAAGAAGAAATGGAACAACATGGAATAGAGCCTATTAATTTAGTAATAGTTAATTTATACCCATTTTCTGAAGCAGTTAAAAAAGACCTTAATTTTGATGAATGTATTGAAAATATTGATATTGGAGGTCCTTCTATGATTAGATCTGCCGCAAAAAACCACGAAAATGTTTGTGTTATTACATGTCCCACAGACTATAATGATCTAAGTAAAATATTAGAAAAAAATTCTGGTAACACAACACTCCAAGATAGAAAAATTTACGCTTCAAAAGCTTTTTCTAAAACAGCTTTTTATGATAGTCTCATCTCAGAATGGTTTAACAAAAAATTAGATATTACTTGGCCAGAAACAATTACTATTTCTGGTGAACTCCATGGTCAATTAAGATATGGAGAGAATCCACATCAAAAATCGGCTGTATATAAAAAGCCTAATTATAATATAAATGGGGTTGTTAAGTCTAATCTACTCCAGGGCAAGCCTCTTTCTTATAATAACTTAAATGATGCTGATGCTGCTTATGAGTTGATAAAAGAATTTAAAGAACCCACCATAGCAATAATAAAACATGCAAACCCTTGTGGCGTATCTTCTAAGTCATTATTACATGAAGCCTGGACTTCCGCTTTAAGAACGGATCCTCAAAGTGCTTTTGGTGGAATAATATCTTGCAATAGAGAAATAACCAAAGATATAGCAGAAGAAATGCATAAAATATTCTTGGAAGTGATTATTGCACCAAGCTTTTCTAAAGAATCACTAAATATATTATCCAAGAAGAAAAATTTAAGATTATTAGAATTTAAGGATCAAAATAATTTAATTAATACAACCCATATAATTAAAGATCTGTCAGATGGTTTTCTAATTCAAGATAGAGATAACGAAACTATGAATGAAAATAATCTAAATATTGTTACAAGGAAAAAACCTAGTGAAGAAGAAATTAGAGATTGTATTTTTGCTTTTAAGGTAGCAAAACATGTGAAATCAAATGCGATTATATATGCAAAAAATAATTCCACAGTTGGAATAGGGGCCGGCCAAATGAGCAGGATAGACTCTTCACAAATTGCAGCTATTAAATCTAAACAAGCTTCGGATTTAGCTGGATTAAAAAACAATATGGCCCAAGGATCGGTTTTAGCTTCTGATGCTTTTTTTCCTTTTGCTGATGGGCTTATAGCTGCAGCAGAAGCCGGAGTAACGTCAGTTATTCAGCCAGGGGGTTCTATAAAGGATGACGAAGTAATAGATGCCGCAAACAAACTAGGGCTATCTATGATATTCTCAGGTATTAGACACTTCAGACATTAATAATTTTTAGGCTCAACTACTTTTTGTAGTAAATATAGCCCTAATAAAAAAAATAAAATTATTGAAGCCATTCCAGCTCGCTGACTATCAAAAATAGAGACAATTATAGCTAATAACGCAGGGCCTAAAAATGCAGTGCACTTTCCTGAAACAGCATAAACACCATAAGTTTCTGCATTATTACCATTTACTATATATCTAGACATAAATGATCTGCTTGAAGACTGAACAGAGCCTATAAAAAAGCCTAAAGCAGAGCCAAAAAGCAAAAAATATTCTTTACTATTAATAACCAGGGTAATAAATCCAAAAATTATTAAAAAAATTAAAGAAATATTAATAACATATTTTGGCCCTATTCTATCTTCTATAAATGAAAAAAATAGCGCTCCTAAGCCCGCCGTTATATTTATTAATATTCCAAAAACTATTATTTCGGAAAAACTCATATAAAAGGTTCCTGCCGCATATAATCCACCAAATGCAAACAAAGTATTTAAACCATCAGTATATATCATTCTTGCTAATAAAAAACGGCCCTTATTACTTTTGGAAAACAAAGATTTAATATTCTTAATAACTTCAATAAATAAATTTTCATTATTATTTTTTTTCTTCTTATTAAGATTATTAATTTTTACAATAAAAGGTAGCGAAAAACATATAAACCATATTGCTACTAGTGGCCCAGCAATTCTAATATTGGCCGACATATCCTTCTCTATCCCAAATAAAGGTTTATCGGTTTGAATGAAGCCAAACAAAATAATTACAAGACAGATGATACCTCCAGCATATCCAGATGCCCAAGCTTTTCCTGATAAACTTCCTATCTTTGTTTTTTGAGAAAAAAATGGTAGCAATGAATTGTAAACCATAGCTCCTAATTCAAAAGCTATATTAGAAATTACAACTAAAATACAAACAAAGAAAATAGACTCTGGAACTGGGTAAGCAAACCAAAATGAAGCGGCTCCTAAAGAAGCAATAATTGTAAAAGCACTTAACCAAAACTTATAGCTTGAGTTATTATCTATATGTCTTCCAATAAATGGAGATAAACAAGCAATTAAAAATGCGGAAATAGATATTGACCAACCCCATAAAATAGATGCCCTTTCTGCATCTCCAACAATTTCTCTTTCAAAATAAGCTGCAAAAATAAACGTTATTATAACTGTCGCAAATGGAGAATTTGCCCAGTCATAAAGACAATATGCAGTAAAAGGTTTTATTTTGGATAACAAAAATTTTCTTTCATATAATTAATTGTCCTTTAATTCTTTTAATTTCCTTTCAATATCGGCCACTCTTTTAGCATTTCCAGGATGCATTCTAAAAAAAGAATCTTTCATTAATACTGGCATATAAATAGTTAGCCTCCTAAAATAGTTAGCTACTTTATCTTGAGCTATACCTGCTTTTATTGCAAACTCCACTCCATATAAATCTGCCTCAGTTTCTTTTTCTTCAGTTTGTAATATTAAGAGATCAGTAATTTTTTGAAGAGAAGGTTTTTCTTTTATCGCTATAGGGTTGCCTTGACTTTCAAATAAAGAGTCTCCTTTATAATGGTATATATTATGAGCTAATTCATGGCCTATTAAAAAGGCTATTTCCTGATCATCTTTAACAAAATCTAGAGTAGCTATAGTTATATAAATTTTAGAACCATCGGCATAAGCATTAGGAATTGGAGAAATCATTGCTTGCACTGGATAGCCACATATTGATTCACTAACCAATTGATATAAAATTTCTTCTTCTAGTCTTTTTATTTTAATTATCAAACTGCCTTTTTTAGCAGCATCCTCAAGTAGACTTCTATAATTTTTATAGCTTACTATACTATTATTTATTGATATAATTAAATCACCTTCCATAATATTAGCTCTATCAGCAGGACTGTTTTTAGCAATAGAAACAATCATAGGTAGATCAGAATTAATATTATTTAAAAAGGTATTTGGGCTAGCTGCATAAAAAAAGGGACTCAAAGATTTAGGAAGGTCCTCTGTGTGTGCCACCATAAGTCCGAACGCATTTATTCTAGAATTTTGACAAGCATCTATGTTTGATATCATTATCGGCCAAGCAATATCATGTAATTTTCTTGAAGCCTTTGCCATTGAGGAAACTAAAAATTTACTTTGTTCCTGTATCTCTTTTTTTTCTTCAAACCCCTCTTTATTTATTGGCGAATATGAAGAAATAGAAGCACACGATGCTAAAAACAATAAAAATAAAAGTGTTATTACTCTATGACAGATCATGTCTATACCTAAAAATAATTAAATATTTTTAAATGTAACATATTATATTAATTAAAAAATATATATTGCTTGGAGCGGGCGAAGAGATTCGAACTCTCGACATCTTCGTTGGCAACGAAGTGCTCTACCACTGAGCTACGCCCGCATAAATTTTACTAATAAAATTTACTTATAAATAAAGTGCATTATATAAAAGATTTTAATATTTAGGTCAATCTTATTTAAAAGCTATATGTACTATATAAATCATAAATTTTAATTTAAATTACTGTAAAAATAAAATATTATAATTATATAATAAATTAGGTTTAACTATGAATGATAATGACAAGATAATTTCTTCAGATCAATCTATAGAAAATATTATAATTGATTCTGATACGGCTTCATTTAATAAAGATGTAATTGAAGCTTCTAAATCCGTTCCAATTTTAGTAGACTTTTGGGCGGACTGGTGTGCGCCGTGTAAACAGCTAACTCCAGTTTTAGAATCATTAGTCAAGTCTTATAAAGGACAATTAAAGCTTGTAAAAATTGATACAGAAAAAAATCAAGAATTATCCCAACAATTACAAATTCAGTCCTTACCTACGGTTTATGCTTTCTATGAAGGACAGCCTATAGATGGCTTTTCAGGTGCAATGCCCGAAAATGAAGTTAAAACATTTATAAACAAAGTAATCGAAGCTAGTGGAGGAAATAAATTAGAAGAATTTAAAAAAGCTATTGAAGAGGCGGAAAAATTGTATAATGAAGAAAATTTTGAATCTGCATTAAATGCTTTTTCAAACTTACTTTCTAATGATGCAAACAATGCAAAAGTTCTTTCTGGTTATGGGAAGTGTTTGTTAAAGCTAGAAAGAGGGGAGGAAGTAAAAGAATTATTAGAAGGACTTGAAGAAGAAATGCTTAATGATAAAAATATAATAAGTCTTGTTGCATTATCAGAATTGGAAAAAAATAATAAAGTGGCAGGTTCTCCTCAAGAATTTCTGTCGGATGTTAATGCCAACCCAGATAATCATGAGCTTAGATTTAGATTAGCTGAGGCCTATCTAGCTTCTAACCAAAAATCAGATGCATTGGACCATTTATTAACTATAGTAAAAAAAGACCGTAATTGGGAGGATGATAAAGCTAGAAAAAAAATAGTTGAACTACTAGATGCTTTTGGAGAAGATGATCCTATTACTTCAGAGACTAGACTTAAACTTTCATCAATAATTTTTTCATAATGATTAAAGAAATTTTAGATATTAAAGAAATACCAATATTTCCTCTATCAAATTGTATCTTATTGCCTAATGGAACGCTTACATTAAATATATTTGAGCCAAGATATTTAAATATGACTGAAGACGCTATTTCTAATAATCGCTTAATAGGAATGATTCAGCCTAAGTCAAATTATAAAGATAAGATAGACCTTTATTCTATAGGATGTGTAGGAAAAATTATTCACTTTTCAGAATTAAAAGATCAAAAATATTTAATAGAATTAAAGGGGATTTGCAGATATCAACTTATCAATCATGAATTAACAAATAAAGAATATAGGCTTGCAAATATTGATTTTACAAAATTTGCTTTAGATTTAGCTAGCGTTAAATTTAATTTAGAAAAAACTCTAAAAGAGGAATTTTTAAATTCTCTAAAAACTTACTTTTCTTCTCAAAAAATAGATGCTGATTGGAAGGTCATAGAGAAAGCTCCAACAAATCTTTTAATAAATTCTCTTGCACAATCTTGCCCTTTTAGTATTGGCGAAAAACAAATGCTACTAGAAAGCAAAGACTTAAATGATTTAACAAATATCATGATAGCTTTATTTAAAATATACTCCGCAGGGGAAACTAAAAACCTTAATTAAATAGGATATTCTTATGAAAAAATCAGGCCAAGAAATAGATTTAAGTTTGCTAGATATTTTAGTTTGCCCTCTTACTAAAGGGCCTCTTAGATATGATCAAGATAAGTTAGAATTAATAAGCGAAAAAGCTAACCTCGCTTTTCCTATAGAAGATGGCATTCCTATAATGTTAATAGATAAAGCAAGAAAAATAAAGTAATATGAAAGGCGACCAAAAGCATAAAATAAAATCTATTGTATACAGCAAAAATAATAAAAATATAAATATAGAATTTTGTGATAACTATACAAGTATAATTTCTGCAGAGCTCTTGAGAGTAGAAAGTCCCTCAGCAGAAGTTCAAGGTCATGGCCCAAAAGAAAAAAAAACTATCCTAAATAAGAATAGCGTCTCAATTACTAATATTGAAAAAGTAGGAAATTACGCAATTAGAATTATATTTGATGATGGTCACGACACAGGAATCTATTCTTGGTCTTATTTAAGAAAAATAGCTGAAAATAATTGTGAGCTTTATAAAGATTATTTAAAAAGAGTCTCTAAGATTATAAAGATTTAAAGCCCCATTGCATATTTCATAAAAGCCCTCTTAAGAAAAGGTGTTTTATTAACAGCTGATAATCCTAATCTTCTAAAGGCTTTTATGTATGGCGTTGAATTTCTAAATAATTCATTTAATCCGTGTGTGGCATTTATTAATGTCATAATATCTATTTTTCTAGACTTTTCATACTCTTTTAAAAACTTTATACTGCCTATATCTAGCCCTAAAGCTGCTCTCTTAGCACACATTTCTGAAAATATCTCCATGCCTCTTAAACTTAAATTAAATCCCTGCCCTGCAATGGGATGAATAGAATGAGCAGCGTCGCCCATAAGAACAAGTCGTTCTGATACTATATTTTTTGGCTTAATTAATTCTAAAGAAAAAACATTAGCCAAGCCTTGTATTTTAATTTCTCCTAACCAGTTATAACAATGGCGCTCAAGCTCATAAGAAATCATCTCTGGAGATGTTTTGCTTGCTCTCAATCTACTTCTAGATGTAGCCTTTTCATCAGACCAAATAATAGCAGACCTATAATTGTTTTTATACTTTTTCATTGGAAGAACAGCTAATGGGCCTCCTGGTAAAAATTTTTCCAGAGCAATATTATTATGGTTTTTTTTATGCAAAATTTGAGTAACATATGCCTCTTGATTATAAATAGATTTTGTCTCTTTAATCCCTACCAACTTTCTAATTAATGAGTTCTTTCCATCTGCAGCTACTATTAGATTTGCTGAAATATTATTAGAGTTTTCTAAAAATACTTTTGCTTGAAATTTATCTACTTTGATATTTACAACTTTTGAATCAATTCTTTTGACGCTTCCTAAAGTTTTTATATTTTTTATCTTTAAATTAATTTGATTAATTAAATCACAATTCTCAACTACATGGCCTAGGCTTTTAATTTTTATAGGTATATTTTTGCTGACAAAATCTCTATAATCAAAATCTAGAGAAACAGAAGAGCTTCCATCTAATATAGAAATAGTTTTAATAGCTTCGGCTTTATTTTTTAATTTTTCCCATACTCCTAAATTATCATAAAATTTTCTGGGTCCCTCAGCTATTGCAGTAGTCCTTTTATCTTGCTCAACTGTTTCCTTTATGCTTCTAGGGTCAATTATTACAACATCAAATCCTTTTTGTTGTAATGAGAGGGCCAGAGTCATACCTGCTAAAGCTCCTCCACATATTATGATATCAGCATGCAATTTATATTCCTCTATCTACAAAACCGTTTTATCTTTTACAGATAATATGACAATATTAAGTATGCAAATACCTGAAAATATAAAATCATTATCTGCTAATGATATAGGACAACTTTTACATAAAAAAAAGGTTTGTCCTATCGATTTAGTAAATTTTTATTTTGATGAAATAGATTCATTTACTAAACCGAGCCCCTATGTTCTTTTAACAAAAGAAAGGGCACTTAGTGAAGCAGCTTTATCAAAAAAAAGATTATTGGAAGAAAATCCCTTAAGCCCACTTGATGGCGTTCCTGTTGCATGGAAAGACCTTTTTGATTTTAAAGGATGTATAACTACAAGTGGGTCTAAAATATTAGAAAACAATAGTCCTGCTAAGAAAGATGCCGAAGTCGTTAGCTTAGCTAAAAAAGCTGGTTTAGTTCAGCTAGGAAAAACTTCAACTGTAGAGTTTGCACTAGGCGGTATAGGAACAAACAGTAATTTCGTAACCCCAGAAAATGCAATTATGAAAGATGTACCTCACGTTCCTGGAGGGTCCTCATCTGGTTCTGGAGTAGCCTTAGCTAATGGACTTTGTGCAGCTAGTTTTGGAACTGATACTGGAGGATCAGTAAGAATACCTTCTGCATGGAATAGGGTAATTGGGCTTAAAACTTCAATAGGCAGAATATCTCTAAAAGGAGTAAGTCCGTTAGCTGTATCTTATGATACAGTCGGCCCCTTAACTAGAAGTATAAAAGATGCGAGCCTACTATTTTCTATACTTACAAACAGCCCCTATTTAGGCTTTGAAAAAATTAATCATACCAACATAAAAATACTAGTAGTGAGAGGCATGCCTTGGATAGATATCGACGATCAAATAGAAAAGGCTTGCGAAGAGGCTTTTGTTAGCCTGTCTAAAGCAGGTATAAATATTGTTGAAAAAGAGGTTTATGAAATAGAAGAAATACATAAACTGCTAGCTGAAAATAATGGAGGAACCACAATAGCAGAGGCATATTTAGAGTGGAAAAACTTGGTTGATAAATTTGGACCAATAATGGATAAAGATGTTCTTAATAGAATGTTAAGAGGAAAAGATATGTCAAAAAAATCTTTACGTTCTATTTATAATGCTGAAGAAACCCTCTCAAAAAGTCTTCGTATTTCTATGGATAATTATGATGCAATTTTAATGCCCACTATTCCGATTTTACCGCCAACTATACAAGAAGTAGAAAATGATAGAAAAAGATATGATAGCTTTAATAGCTTAGCTCTAAGAAATACAAGAATTGCAAACTCCTTGCGTTTATGCGCAATAAGCCTTCCTCTTCCAGAAAAACTTCCTATTGGAATTATGCTATGTAAAGCTCTGAATAAAGATGAAGAGTTACTTAACCTTGCAGACACTATATTTAATATTATTAAATAAAAGGAAGGAATTAAAAAAAACTCCTCCCTTTTATAAAAAACATTAATTTACTAATTGTATCCTTTTTCTCCATGAATAGAGGTATCTAAGCCTTCAGTTTCTTGGTCATCATTTACTCTTAAGCCAATAGTTTTTTTAACTGCTAATGTTATTAACCACGTAATAATTAGACACCATAACCCTACAGCTATAACTCCAATTAATTGAGTAATAAATTGATTTCCTACTGATTGGTCTGATAAACCTAAACCTCCAAATGCTAAAGTGCCTAAAGGTGCGGTCAATAATATTCCTAAAACTCCACCTACGCCATGAACAGCCATAACATCTAAAGCATCGTCTATATTCCACTGGTTCTTGATAATACCACACATTTTATAACAAATAACTCCAGCTAAAAAACCTATAATTAAAGCTCCTATGGGACCTACAAAACCTGATGCAGGAGTAATTGTTGCTAAACCAGCTATTGCACCAGTAGCAATTCCAACTAATGTGGGCTTACCATGTGACATCCACTCAATAAACATCCATGTTAAAGCTGCAGTAGCGGCCGATATATGAGTAACTGTAATAGCCATTCCTGCCGCACCATCAGCAGCTAAAGCTGACCCTCCATTGAAACCAAACCAGCCAACCCATAACATTGCTGCTCCAACAAAAACTAGTACTGGACTATGTGGAGGTCTAACATCGTCTGGAAAACCCTTTCTGGAGCCTAACATTTTAGCAATTACTAAAGCTGCCATTCCACAATTCAAGTGTACCACTAAGCCTCCTGCAAAATCTTGAACACCCATCTGAGCAAGCCAGCCACCACCCCAAATCCAATGAGTAACAGGGGCATAAACTAGAATAAGCCAAAGGCCTGAAATCCATAAAACTGCAGAAAATTTTATTCTTTCTACAAATGCTCCTACTACCAATGCTGGTGTAATAATTGCAAAAGTCATTTGAAACATAAAGAATACATTTTCTGGTAAATTACCTGCTTCTGTAGAAGTTCCTACTCCACTTAAAAATACTTTAGCTAAATCACCTATATAAGCGCCACTCCCAGAAAAAGACAAACTATATCCTGCAATTAACCAAATTATTGAAGCTAGGCAAGCAATTGCAAAGCATTGAATTATGACAGAAATAATATTTGTGGCTTTTACCAAGCCTCCATAAAATAAGGCTAATCCCGGCAATGTCATTAAAAGTACTAAAGCCGTAGAAGTTAATATCCAAGCTGTATCTGCGCTAACCATTTTTCCCCCAATCTAGATCTTTAAAAGCCCAAAAAACGGCCACTAAAGATTTTTAATGTTTAAATATTAAGCAAATATACTATATTTATAAAAATACAGCAAATAATATGACAATAAAAGCGCTGAATAAATATAGACTTTGCATATAGTGTAGACCTAACTAAAATACACGGCTATATTAATTAAAGAAAAATCAAGTTAGAAAAAATTATATGAATAATAAACTGATTAATATTAATGAAAACTTAAAATTACTTAATGACTATCCCTTTCAAAGGCTTAATAACTTATTAAAAGATATAAAAGCCCCAATAGGACGTAAAGAAATCATTCTATCCATTGGGGAACCTAAACATGATCCTCCTAAATTTATTAAAAATATATTTAATAAAAATTATTCTGCTTGGGGAAAATATCCTCCTACATTAGGAATGGAAAAGCTAAATATAGCATCTATAAACTGGCTTAATAGAAGGTTTAAGCTTTCTAAAAACTTTCTAGATTACAAAGAAAATATATTACAATTAGCAGGGACAAGAGAGGGGCTATTTAATGTAGCTTTAGCTCTTAGTCCTATAAAAAAAAATAAGACAAAGCCCACAATGCTTATACCTGAGCCTTTTTATCAAGTCTATGCAGGTGCATGCAGAATTAGCGGGGCCGAACCAATTTTTGTAGCTTCTAGTAAAAAAAATGGCTTTATTCCGTCTTTTGCTAACGTAGATAAAAAAATATTAATGAGAACTTCAATTATTTATGTATGTTCTCCTTCAAACCCCGAAGGTACTGCCCACAATCTTAATCAATGGGAAAGCCTAATTTCTTTAGCCAGAAAATATAACGCGGTATTAATAGTTGATGAATGTTATACAGATATATATATAAATGATGCTCCAATTGGCGTTTTGGAGGCCTGTCAAAAATTAAACACAGACTTATCAAATATTGTTAGTTTTCACTCTTTATCAAAACGCTCTAATGTTCCAGGAATAAGATCAGGGTTTGCAGTTGGAGACAAGCGCTTGATTCAAAGCTTTAAAAAACTTAGGCACTATTGCGCTGGACAACAACCTATTCCTATTCAGGAGGTTGCTACAGCTTTATGGAATGATGATGAACATTCCAAAATAAACCGAGAAATTTATATTAAGAAATTTAATTTTGCTAAGGAAATTTTTAAAAACTTCAAAGATTTTTATTTGCCTGATGGCGGTTTTTATCTATGGCTAAAGGTAGGTAATGGGGAAAAAATAACAAAATTATTATGGAAAGAAAAAAGAATAAAAGTTATGCCTGGTGCCTATTTATCTAAATTAAATAGCTCTAAGGCATATATAAGAATTGCATTAGTTTCAAACATTAAAGAAACAAAAACTGCTCTTAGGGATATCTATGCTTTACTAAGTAAACATCAAAAATGAAAAATATTAATGAAAACTATATAACAAAAAATACAGGTGGGATTTATGGATGGATAAAATATAAAATATTCCAAATAATTGGTATTGCTTTAATACTATTTTCTTTATTTTTATGTTTTTCTTTATATTTTTTTGAATTTCAAGATTATGGTAATCCTTATCTAGCATCTCCTAAAGAGGATATAAAACTATTTTTAATTGTGGGCTCTTGGTTTAATGGAGTAACTACTTATTGGATAGGTAAAGCTAGTTGGATATTGCCTTTATTGCCTTTTATTTTAGGCTATAGAGTATTTAATAATGAAAAGACTAAATATTTTGTTATTAAAACTATAATAATTTTTGTTGGCATCTTGTTAATTTCAGGTGGGTTAAAAAATTTAGGTCAGGATGGTGGACAATTAAGCCTTTTAACATCGAAACTTTACCTAGGTTTAGAACAAATAATAAATATTGATAATAAAAAATTTGTTGTAAGCCTATCAGGGATAATTTTTGGTGTATTCTTTTTTCTCGGCTCTTTAGACATAAAATTTAAGATCTATAATGTGTTTTTAAGATTATTATTTAAAAGCAGTTCATTTGTTATAAAGAATGTTTTCCAAAATTTTTATAAATATACAAAAAAGCTAGCAGAAATATTTATTCCTAAAAAAAAGATTTCGCAGAAATTGAAAACTTCTAAAAAAAGTTTTTCAAAGAAAAGAATGCCTAACCTAGGTTATAGAGAAGAAAAAGAAAAACAAAAAGAATTAGAACTTGAGTTAGGAGAAAATGTAATGTTTTCTCTACCTCATCTTGAATTATTATCGGAACCAGCAAGAAGAAAAGAATATAAAAATAATGAAGAGCAGCTAGAAAATACTGCTCGAATGTTAGAAAACGTTTTAGATGATTTTGGTATTAGAGGAGAAATAGGAAGAATACAATCAGGGCCTGTAGTAACTAGATATGAATTAGAGCCTGCTCCTGGAGTCAGGTCAAGCAGGGTCATCGGCTTATCAGATGATATCGCGCGCTCTATGAGTGCTATTTCTGCAAGAGTTGCTGTAGTACCCGGCAGAAATGCTATTGGAATAGAGCTGCCTAACGAAGATAGAGAAGTTGTTTTTCTAAGAGAATTACTAAGTTCAAAAGCATTCGAAGAAAAAAATGATTTGCCTCTTGCGCTTGGTAGAAATATTGCTGGCAGTCCTATTGTTACTGATTTAGCTAAAATGCCCCATTTACTTGTTGCAGGAACAACAGGTTCAGGAAAGTCTGTTGCAGTAAATGCAATGATAATTTCATTATTATATACTTTGAGTCCCAGTAAACTTAAATTTATTATGATAGATCCAAAAATGCTAGAATTATCTGTATATGAAGATATACCTCATCTTTTACACCCCGTAGTAACTGAACCAAGAAAAGCTGTTGTGGCTTTAAAATGGGCCGTTCAAGAAATGAACAATAGATACCGTTTAATGTCAGAAGTTGGGGTCAGAAGTATTCATAGTTATAATAGTAAAATTATAAAAACTAGAGAGAAAGGACAAATCTTAACTAAATCCTTTCAAACGGGCTATGATCCAAATAGCGGAAAACCAATTATAGAAAAGCACGAATTAGCATCAGAAATACTTCCTCATATAGTTATAGTAATAGATGAAATGGCAGACCTAATGCTTTCATCAGGAAGAGATATTGAAATGTCTATACAGGCATTAGCTCAAAAAGCACGTGCGGCTGGTATTCATCTTATCGTTGCCACTCAGAGACCTTCAGTAGATGTAATTACTGGCACGATAAAAGCAAATCTTCCCACTAGAATTAGCTTTCAGGTAACTAGCAAAATAGATAGTAGAACAATATTAGGAGAACAAGGCGCAGAACAATTGTTAGGAAAAGGTGATATGCTATTTATGGAATCAGCGAGTCAAGTTCAAAGGATACATGGGCCCTTTGTTTCTGACCAAGAAGTAGACAAAGTTGCTTCATTTTTAAGAAGTAAAGGGTCGCCAGATTATGTTTTTGAAATTACACAAGATAATGAAGATAATAATGCTGACCCAGAGCAAAACAAAACTAAAGACCCTTTATTTGATCAAGCTGTGGATCTAGTATCTAGAGAACAAAAAGCCTCAACAAGTTTTCTACAAAGACATCTTCAAATTGGTTATAATAGAGCTGCAAGGATAATTGACATTATGGAAGCAGAAAACATGATCTCTCCTGCAAGCCAGACTGGTAAACGCGAAGTTCTATTAAATAAGAAATAAGGTTATATGTTTATAAAAAAAAAATTTTTAATTAATTTAATCTTATTAGTATTATTATTGTTCTATAATAAATATAGCTATTCCTCTGACCAAGAAGAGGAATTAAAACTTTTAGAAAATTACTTAAATTCAATTAATAATCTATCATTTATCTTCGAACAAACCAGCCAAGATACGGATAAAGAAATAGGATGGATGCAAATTGCCAAACCCGACAAAATTAGAATAGAGTATGAAGGCAATAATGATTTAATCATTATCGCAAATTCTTTTTATTTAATTCTTTATAAAGCTGAAGACGATAGAATTACTAGCTTATCTAATGATGGCCCATGGAAAGTTTTATCTGCAGAGAACATTCATATAACTTCTGATATTAACAATTTAGAAGCCAATAGTTATGTAAAAAATATAAAAAAATCTTCTTTAAAAGGTAAAAATTATATTATTTATGAAATTTTTATGAAAAACAAATCCAATCAATTTAGCACTCCAATTTTTTTATATGCTTCATTAGAGCCATTTAAAATAGAGGGTTGGACAATACATGATAATAAAAATAAAAAAATTATAGTTAAAATTACCGAAATATTAAATACGAATAAAAATTATCTAAGCCCAGATATATTTTCTCTTTCAGAGGCTGAGAGGCAAAGCGGTAAAGTATGGTACGGGCCATTTAACAAAAAACAAATAGTAAGAAAGCCAAAATATAGATATTGATTCAACTAACAAATTTTTTTAAAACATATCCTTTTTTTGAAGTTTCCAAACTAAACATAGTATCATCAATATTAGAAAGTTTTTTTCTCAGCCTCCATATATGTGTTTTAATAGTATTTGAATTTGCATTTAAGGAGTATCCCCAAACTTGTTTAAGTAAGAATTCTTCTTCTAAAGTTTTATCTATATTTTTAAATAATATTAAAAGTAACTTTGCCTCTAAATTAGTGAGTGAAATAATTTCCTTATTATTGCCTGTTAGCGTATTGAGTTTTTTATTAAAATTAAATTTGCCCATTTTAATTAAGGGGCTTTGTTTTTGATCATTAGCAGAGTAAAAGTAAGGCTCTAAAGCATTTTTTAATGTAACTTTATCAATTGGTTTTTTATAAAAATGCAATAAAGAATCAGAAGAATGTTCCTCATATATATTTTCAACTAAACAGAAAATAGGAATCTTTGTTTTAAATTTATTATAAACAGTTTTAATGTGTACTTTTTTATCTTTAAACAAAACTGTATCGTTTACAATTATGGCATTAATGTTTTTTAAATTAATGTTTTTTATTTCAGAATAATCTTTCAATAAAATTGGTTGGCCATTAATTGCACGGACTATTGAGCCCAAAGCTTTAGCAATTGCTTGATCTGCGCTACATACTAATACTTCATAAAATTCTTTTTTCATTATATTATATCTTTTTTATTATTTACGTTCTCCAAAAATTCTTGTGCCTATTCTTATTGAAGTTGCACCTAAATAAATTGCAGCTTCAAAATCTTTACTCATTCCCATACTAATATTTACTATTTTAGACTCTTTAGCAATATTAGATAACAATGCAAAATATGGAGCCGGCTCTTCTCCTTGTGGAGGTATTCCCATAACACCTTTAATCTCTAGCCCGTAATCTTTACAATTGGCAATAAAGCGTTTTGCCTCAGATGGTTTACAACCAGATTTCTGTTTTTCTTCTCCAATATTAACCTGGATATACAATTGAGGAAAAATATTATATTTATCCATATTTTTTT
>JAYGEJ010000040.1:0-3337 GCA_046582425.1 Alphaproteobacteria bacterium | reverse complement strand
TAATCAAAAATATGTATATGAATAGGAAAAATATTTATGACAGGTAGCGAGTTCATTCAAAAAAGAAGAAGTTTTATATTTTGCCCAGGAAATAAGCCAAATATGATACCTAAGGCACTGTCGTCTGGAGCTGATATGGTGTGTATAGATCTTGAAGATGCAATCATTCCTGAGCATAAAAATATATCTAGAGTTTCTACAGTTAAAGCCTTTGAAGAGATATCTATACCTAATGGAGTGGAAACACTTATAAGAATTAATGATGTAAATAGTAAGGAAGGTAAAGATGACATTCAAGCTATTCTAAACTCAAAGAATACTGCATCTGGATTAATGTTACCTAAAATTCAGAGCATTGATGAAATTATAGATTTAGAAAGCCAAATTAAATTAGCTAATAAAAATTTAAATCTACATATTATAATAGAAACTAACATGGGACTTCAAAATGCGTGGAATATAGCTCAATCAAGTTCGTTAATAAAATCATTGCTATTTGGTGGAGTGGATATGAGTGCAGACCTAGGATGTAATGGAGATTGGTTGTCATTATTATATGCTAGATCGAGAGTAGTTCATGCCGCTGCGGGAGCAGGTATTGATTCAATTGATGTTCCCTTTTTAGATTTAGAAGATATGGATGGTATGAGAGATGAAGCTCAAAAGTCTAAGAATTTAGGTTTCTCTGGTAAAGGCTCTATTCATCCAAAGCAAATTGAATCACTGAATAAAGTATTTACACCTTCGTCTGAAGAAATTGCATATGCTAACAAGGTTATTAAAGCATTTAATGAAGCAAGTGATGGATTAGTTGTAGTTGATGGAAAATTAATTGAGAAGCCAGTTTTAAGAACCGCATTGAAAACTGTCGCTAATAGTAATTAGTATTATCTTAATTTCTTTAGAAATTCTTGAACTCTTTTTCTTACTTCAGGTATATCATAAGAGGTATTTGCTTCGTATTCTAAACCTTCTGCGAGTCCTTTATTGCTTGCTGCAGAGTAAAGATCTTTATAAGCTCTAATAGAATTAGGACTGTTTTTGGTAATTTGAATAGCTATTTCATTTACTTGTGAATCTAACTCTTCTTTTGGAAATGATTCCAGAGCTATTCCATATTCTACTGCTTGAACACCTGATATAGTTTTTGCTGTAAATGATAATTCTTTAGCACGAGCAATACCTATATATTTAGGTAATCTCTGTGTAAGCCCCCATGAAGGCCTAAATCCTAAAATTGCATGCGTATCTCCTAATTTAGCCTCATTTGCGATATATATTAGATCAGCTGATAAGGCTAGTTCTAATCCACCTGTAAAGCAGAAACCATTTATTTTTGATATTACTGCTTTAGGAGAATCTTCTAATAATTTAATTACTTCATTAGCATGTTTATCTAATTCTTTTCCTACTCCTCCACTAGATACATCGGTACCATTAGCTTCTAGCTGTCTTAAATCAACTCCAGCAGAAAATGCTTTTCCTTGTCCTGTTAGTATAATAACACTTACAGACTCATCTTTATTAATAGATAATAATGCATTTTTTAATTCTTCTAAAAGCTCTGTAGTAATAGCATTCATTCTTTCAGGCCTATTAAGAGTAATTTCAGCTATTTTATCATTTATATTAATTATAATATTTTGAGTCATGGTAATTCCTTTTTATTAACTAACCTGTTTTTCATGGCCTTTCCAGAATGGCTCTCTTAGAGTTGTTTTTAAAATTTTTCCTGCACCTGATAGAGGCATAGGATCATCTCTAAATGATACAGATTTTGGACATTTAAATCCTGCAATAAGACTTTTACTGTGTTTAATAACATCATCTTCATTTATTGAAATATTGGGATCTTTCCTAACTATAGCATGAACTGTTTCCCCCCATTCTTCATTAGGAACTCCAATTACTGCACATTCTATTACACCATCTAATTGATAAACAGCATTTTCGACTTCAGCCGAATAAATGTTTTCTCCTCCTGATATAATCATATCTTTTACTCTATCAACAATATAAACATAACCATCTTCATTCATATATCCACCATCTCCGGTATGCATCCAGCCATTAAGTAGTGCTTTATCACTAAGCTCTTTTTGCCTCCAATAGCCAAGCATTACATTAGGACCTCTAGCAGCAACTTCACCAACTTCACCACGTGGAACTTCATTATCATTTTCGTCAATTATTTTAACTTCAACACCAGGTACAGCTAAACCTGTTGATTTAAATAAATTTGCCTTTGGTCCTTCAAAAACATGACAATCAGGACCAGCAGAAGTAATTAATGGAGAACATTCAGTCATCCCGTACGCATGAGTAAATTTACATTCTGGAATTACTTCCATTGCTTTGACAATTACAGACTCTGGCATTGGAGAGGCGCCATAGGTGATTTGTCTTAATGAAGATAAATCATATTTTTTGATATCTGGATGATGAACTAACATATTTATCATAGTGGGAACTAATAATGTATCAGTTATAGAACAATCTTGAATAGATTTCAAAACCCCTTCAGGAGTATAGGAAGGTATAAAATAATGTTGACCAGCAATATGTGTAATTGCAATAGCTCCTGTTACATCAGCAATATGGAACATTGGAGCAGCATGAATCCATCTTGCGTTTTCTGGAATATTTAAAGCTGTAATAGTATTAAAAGAATTAGATACTAAATTTGTATGACTTAGCATTACACCTTTGGATCTTCCGGTAGTTCCTCCTGTATAAAATAAACCTGCTATATCATCTTTACATCTTAAAGCATCTTCAATTTTAGTTGCATCTACTAGAATAGTTTCATAATTACTCATATTACTTGGGCAATCACCATCAGACATATATATAATCTCTTTTACAGATGGTATTTTACCCTCTGATCTTGATTTTTCTATAATATCCGCAAATGTTTTATCTACAAATAATACAGAACTTTCGCTATCATTTAACCAAAATTCTATTTCTGGAGGAGCTAATCTTGTATTTATAGGAACAAAAATTCCTCCAGCCCACACGGATGCATATAATGCTTCAAAATAACGATCACTATTTAATGACAATATTGCTGCACGATCATTATCAGAGAAACCTTTATTTTGCATAGCTCCTGCAAGCTTACTAATTCTCTCTACTGATTCTGACCAAGTTCTAACTCTCTCTCCGTCTTGAGTAGCTATTTGATTTCTACTAATTTGAACAGCTCTTTTAAGTGCTTGCGTTAAATACAATTTATATCTCCATAATTATTTATATGATATTCTACTTAGGGTTATGTTTATAAAATAGTTTTGTTATTTTGCAAAATTTTAATTTCTTCCATTGTATAACCCAA
>JAYGEJ010000119.1:0-1725 GCA_046582425.1 Alphaproteobacteria bacterium | reverse complement strand
TAGTATAATTGCTCTAGCTATAGAAATCCTCTGACGTTGCCCGCCAGAAAATTCATGCGGATATTTATCTAAGCTTGTTTTCTCTAATCCAACTTCTTTCATTGTATCTATAACGAGCTTTCTTCTCTCTTTTTTATTTTGACCTATGTTATTAATTTCTAGACCTTCAGCTATAATTTCATAAATAGAAAGCCTAGGGCTTAACGAAGAATAAGGGTCTTGAAAAACAAATTGAATATTTCTTCTAAAAAACACATCATTATTATTTTTAAATACTTTATTTCTAAAAATAATGTTCCCTTTGTAGTCCACTAGTTTAAGAATAGCATGAGCTAAGGTTGTTTTACCTGAACCAGACTCGCCCACTATACCCAACGTAGTTCCTTGCTCTAGAAAAAAAGAAATATCATCAACAGCTTTAAAATAATCTATTGTTCGCTTAAAAAAACCTCGTCGTATAGGAAAATAAACTTTAATATTTTCAACTGATAATATATTACTACCGGGTTTAAAATTTTTTTTTCTTTTTAAGTCTATGGGCTGAGATTTAATAAGACTTTTTGTATATTTATTCTTGGGATTAATTAGTATTTGACTAACTTTTCCAAATTCTACTGGCTTTGCTTTATGTATAATATATACATACTTTGCCATAAATTTAACTATACCTAAATCATGCGTAATCAATAATATACTCATACCTATTTTTTTTTGGATATCTTTAAGTAATTGTAATATCTGAATCTGAATAGTAACATCTAAAGCAGTTGTAGGTTCATCTGCTATAAGTAAATCTGGATTATTTGCAATTGCAATAGCTATCATGACTCTTTGCCTTTGTCCTCCTGATAATTGATGTGGATAACTGTTTAAGTATTTATCTTTATCTTTTAATCCTACTAGATTAATTAATTCTTCAACCCTTTTATTAAGTTTATTTATAGGTATTTTATTATGAATTAAAATTGATTCTTTAATTTGTTTATTAATAGTATGAAGAGGATTTAATGACATCATAGGTTCTTGAAAAATCATACCAATTTTTGAACCTCTGTATTGTTGTAATTTTTTATTATTGGCATTGAGTAGTTCTGTATTCTTAAATTTTATACTACCTTTATTATGATAAGCGATTGGGTAAGGTAACAATCCTAAAATTGATAATGCTGTTGTTGATTTACCTGAACCACTTTCTCCAACTATAGCTCTAGTTTCTCCTTTTTTAATTTCAAGTGAAAATGCATCTACTGCAGTAAACTCACTATTAGAACCTTTAAATGTGACATTAAGATCTGAAATTGTTAAAATATTATTAATCATTAGTTAGCTTATTCTGCCATATTTATCTTCATACCTTTTTATATCATCTTCTCCAAAATACTTTCCTGTCTGCACTTCAATAATTACAAGAACAGATTTTGATTTATTAGATAGTCGGTGTTTTGTATTAACAGGTATAAAAGTAGACTCATCTTTTTTTAAAACAAACTCTCTATTGCCTTTAGTAACATTAGCAACTCCAGAAATAACAACCCAATGCTCTGATCGTTTAGTATGGCTCTGTAAAGAAAGTTCTTTTCCTGGTAAAACAGTTAATTTTTTTATTTTGTGTGTCTTATTAGAGTTAATATTTTCATAATAACCCCAAGGCCTATGAGTAATTTTATGTTCTGTTAATTCATTTCTATTTTTTTTACTTAAAATATCTACTAATGATTTAATTTC
>JAYGEJ010000052.1:0-10128 GCA_046582425.1 Alphaproteobacteria bacterium | reverse complement strand
ACTCCTTCGTTAGTTGAAACATGATCACATTGATTAGCTTCCGTAATGGGTAAAGCATCCATATCCGCTCTTAAACCTACCATAGGACCGTTCCCATTTTTAATTACTCCAACAACGCCTGTGCCCCCTATACCTTCGTGTATTTCATCTACTCCAAATTCTTTAAGAAGCTTTGCAACTTTACTTGCTGTTCTTTTTTCTTGATAAGCAAGTTCAGGATGACTATGAATGTCTTGTCTCCATTCTATCATTTGTTTATGAAATTCAGAAATTCTATTAATTATAGGCATTATGACCCTTTCTATAAATTTAATTTAGTGAATATAAACTATACTCTTAAACATATAATATACTCAAGGCTTACATCAATTTATTATTTTCTGCTTTTTCCAGGTACCCATAATATATCATTTTTTTTATTCTGTTTATTTACAAAGCGGGCTATAACAAAAAGATGATCAGATAATCTATTGATATATTTAATACAAATTGGATTTATTTTTTCTTTTTGGCTAAGACCTATGATTAACCTTTCTGCCTTCCTTGCACTAGTTCGAGCTAGATGTAAATAAGCAGATTCTATCGAACCTCCTGGTAATATAAATGATTGTAAAGGTTCTAAATTACTATTCATTTCATCTATTTCACTCTCTAATCTATCTACTTGAGTTTGAGAAATTCTTAACGGTTCATAATCTAAAGAATCATTTTCTGGCACACATAGATCAGCACCAAGATCAAAAAGATCATTTTGTATTCTAAAAATCATTTCTTTAAGTGGTGACTTAAGGTTTATTATAGCTATACCTAAAGTTGAATTAGTTTCATCAACCGTACCAAATGCGTCAATTCTTATAGAATTTTTATTAACTCTTTCTCCATTTCCAAGAGAAGTTTCGCCCTTATCACCTCCTCTTGTATATATTTTATCTAATTTAACCATCTGTAATCTCTTTATGTTAAGATATATTATAGTAACAAAATTTTTATAAATTATAAATATACTTTATAAATCTTATTTATAGGTAAAGTTTTATGAAATTTATATCAGCCCAAAAAATTAGACGAACTATTAAAATTAAGGGTCTTATAAATGAAATAGAGAAAACCTATAGAAATGATTCATTCGTTCCGTTAAGACAAGTATACAATATAATTCCTCAAAATAATGAGGCACAATTGATGGTAATGCCAGCTTTTTCAATTGATGGATATTACGGTGTAAAATTGCTAAATGTATTTCCAAATAATCCGTCATTTGGTTTGCCCAGAGTAAAAGCATTATATGTTCTCTATGAGCAGAAAAATGGAGAAATAAAATTAATTTTAGATGGAACTGAAATTACTAAACAAAGAACAGCAGCAATGAGCGCAATTGCATCAAAATTTTTATCAAAAAAAAATAGTAAAATATTATTAGTTATAGGGACTGGTGCATTAGTTTCTTATATGATTAATGCTCATTGCTCTGTTAGGCCTATAGAAAATATTTTAATTTGGGGAAGAAATATAAACAAAGTAAAAAATATTGTTAAAATGTATAAAGATAGTAAGTTAAAAGTTTCCTCAATTAATTCTCTTGAAGAGGCTTGCGGGATTGCTGACATAATAACTAGTATAACTTCAGCTAAAAAAGAATTTATTAAGGGCAGTTGGCTCAATAAATCTGTACATATTGATTTAGTAGGTGCTCATACAAAGTATATGGCAGAATTAGACCCGCATGGTTTTTCATTAGGCGAAATATATGTAGATGATAAGGAAGCAGCACTTATTGAAGCAGGTGATTTAATGCAATCAATAAAGCTAGGTATTGTTAATAAAAATGATATTAAGGCTGATATACAGCAGTTAATTATTAGTAATAATCTAAAGAGAGATAAAAAAAATAAAGTAACAATTTATAAATCAGTTGGACATGCTTTGTCTGATTTAGCTTCTGCTAATTATATATATAAGAGCCTTAACTTATTATAGGAGTTTTAATTATTTTAAACTTTTTTTTCTTTAATTAAGTAAGATTCAAATACTCTTTTCATCTCATTAGGAATAGCTTTAGATTTAATTATTCCATTCTTTTCTTCTGCCCATATTCTGACTTCAGCTCCGGAACATACTATTTTACTTTTTCTTTTTATAATATGCTGAAGTTTTAAGGTGGAATTCGTAATATTTACCAAACTAGTTTCTACATTTAAAATATCTTCTCTTATACAAGCAGATAGAAATTTTGCTTCAGTATGAAGTAAAGGCAATCCTTTTATATTATATAATTTCTCTAATTTAGAAATAGGTTGTTTTATACTTTTAAAATAATTCCATTGAGCACTATCCATCCATTTATAAAAATTAGGATAAAATACTATTCCATATGGGTCACAATCTCCCCATTCTACTTTTATTTTATATTGTTTTATTTTTACTAGGCTCATCAAATTTTTCCTTAATTAACTTATGTAAATCATTCCTTTTTATTTTACCAGTGCTAGTTTGGGGTAATTTATCGATAACTTTAATCATATAAGGTTTTTTATAATTTGGAAGAGAGGATATTTTAGTTTTAAATTTTTTTACTATTAAATCTTCATTTTTAATTTTATTAACGTACAAGAACAATGCTAGTCTGAGAGTTTCTTGTTTGGTATTAAAACTAATACAAAATGCATCAAGTACATTATTTATATTAGAGGCAATATTTTCTATTTCTTTAGGATTAACCCATTTGCCGGCTACTTTTATTAGGTCATCTTCTCTACCTTGATAATACCAATGTTTATTTTTTATTGACCATATATCTCCAGTTTTAATCCATCCTCTATGGAACGTTTTTTCGGATTTATTTTTATTATTTAAATATTTCTTTGAGAAAGCTGAGTGTTTAATATGCAGAACACCATTTGTTCTAGATAATGTATCATTATTATCTAATAATTTTGTTTTTATATTTTTAATTGGTTCACCAGTACTGCCTATTTTTGAATTTTTTGGTCTAGTTGCAATTACAATAGCAAGAGTCTCTGTAGTCCCATAGCAGTTTAAGAGTGGAGATTTTACTTTACTTTTCCATTCTTTATAAAGTTTATTAGGTATTCTCTCTCCTGCTGAAATAAAATATTGCACTTCAGATAATATTTTTAAATTTGTACCACTATCCTCAAGAAGTCTTCTATAAATAGTAGGAACACTAAAAATAACTTTAGGGTTAAAATTTTTAATTATATAAGTAAGGTTTGGATTATCTAATAAATTATCATTAAAAATTGTATTAAGACCAATTAGTAATGGAGCAAAAAAATTATTTCCCAGGGCGTAAGCAAAAAATAATTTAGAGGTAGTAAATATAGTATCCTCAGGGTGTAACTTTAAAATATCTTTATGAAGGAAATAAGTGTTAGTAATAATTTCATGTTGATGAATTATAGCTTTAGGTAAACCTGTTGTGCCAGAAGAATAAATTAAAAAAGCAACTTGATTATTTTTTGAGTTAGTTGTTTTAATTTTTTTTAAATGAATCTTAGATAAAAGCTTTTTCCAGTTATTATTCTTATAAATTGAATACCTAAATTTAAGTTTATTTTTCTTTAAAGCATTATCGCTTAATATTATAGTAGGTTTGCTGTCATTTAATATATGTAAGGTATGCTCTTTAGATAGTTCTGGGTTTCCAGGAATAGGAACTATTCCAATTTTTATTGCTCCTAAAAAAGAAGATATAAAGTTAATACTATCATTAGTACTTATATAAATTCTGTCTTTATCTTTTATTTCTAATTTAAGTAATAATTGGCTGATTCTTGTACTAAGTTCAAACAATTCTTTATAAGATATTATCTTTATCTTATTAGAGGGCATTATCTGCGTTATAGCTGTTTTGTTTATATAATTATTTTTTATAGCGTTCTGTTCTATTTTATCGAATATATTCATTGTAATTTTATTTCGCTAATTAAAATATATTAAAAACATTATTTTTAACTATTAACGGCCAATGTCCTGATTTAAATAATTCATATTTAGTAATGAAAATATGATTAGTATTTTGGTTAGAAGCAAATGCTAATGCAGCTTGATAACAACATATAGCTGCTGCTCCTGCTGCAACTTTAGAATAGTATTGATATTTAATATTATTCTTATTTAAATCTTTAATTGAGTACGTGTCTATTATTTTAGATGATTCTTCTGTTAGAGATTTTAAAAAAGAAAAAACTTTTTTTTCATTTTCATTCTCTAATAAAATATTTAATAAACTCTCTTTTTCTTTTTCTTCTATATCCCAGCAGGCTTTGTTCCAGTCTTTACTATTAATAACTTTAATAGCTTTTTCCCAAGTAGTTATTTGTTTTATTTCGCTGCTAATATTTAATTCTTGGCAGTAGTTTTTAATTGAAGAATAAAGGTTTGCATCTATTTCTTTTCCTACATTTTTAAACCATTTAATTTTAACTATATTAGAAGTAACAGCAGATATTTTATTTAATGATATTAAGCTCATAATAAATTTTATTATTTATAAATTTTTTCTCTAAACAAGCCCAATAATTCTTGAACTGGTCTATCTGAAAAAGAAAATAATACTGACTCATCTATAGTTTCATGCTTAATTTTTGCCCAAGGAGGTACTACAAAAATATCTCCTTTACCCCATAAATACTCTTTATCATTAATTGTTGTTTTACCTTGACCTTCGACTACTGTATAAATTGTTCCGTCTGTACTTCTATATGAATTTCCAGAAAACGATTTTGGAATTAATTGCATAAATGTGGCCATAGTAGGAATGGCATGTCCTCCATTAGAAGGGTTTACATATTTTAATCTTAGACCATGGCATTTATCCCATTCATTAGATTCTTTCATTTTATCCAGAGCTTCTTTAGTTCTGTCATATGGATAAGAAAAGACAGGTGAAGCATGATTATTAAATAATTTATGATCTACAGGTAAAAGGCCAGCGCCATATCTTGCAAGAGAATCTCCTTCCGGTCTTTTTAATTCCTGTATATCTTCATTGAGCTTTTCCGCAAAGCTAGCTGAGAAATGATTTACCATTGGTATGTCTAAGCCATCTAACCAAATCATTGGTTCATTAGAATCATTTCCATGATCATGCCAAGTCCAAGAAGGTGTAATAATAAAATCTCCTGGCCTCATAATAGTTTTCTCTCCATCTACTGCTGTATATGCACCATTTCCATGCATGACAAATCTAAGTGCAGATTGTGTATGTCTATGGCTAGGAGCTACTTCTCCTGGAAGTATTAACTGAAGTCCTGCATAAAGAGTGTCGGTAATTTTACTTTCACCTCTCATATTAGGGTTTTCTAAAATAAGAACTCTTCTTTCAGCTTGCTCTGCAGTGATAATAGAACCCGAATCTAGAACTTGGTTTTTTGTATCTTTCCAATACCAAATATGTGATTGTGTTCTAGTGTTTGGTTCCGGGGTAACTAAGCTTGCTAGGACTTCCCACAAGGGAGCCATGTTTAGCTCGCTAATATTTTTATAAAAATCATTTTTTTTCAAAGTTTACCTCTTTAAAGTTTTGTAAACTAAGAATATATTATTATTTAATTAATACTAGGAAGTTCTAAATTTAATTTATTTACTACCAGTTCATGAGTTAATTTTAAATAATCTTCAAGCATTTCTTCATTCTTTCTCTTTTTAATTCCCCATTTTCTATATAATTCATTATTTTTTGATTCTGCTCTACCAAAAAATGCCGGAAGCATTGGGTAATATCTATTTATAGCTTCCTGTATTTCTTTTTTGCCTTCTTCTGTAGCAATTAATTCTTTTGTAAAATCTTCACCAAATTTTGCATGAAATTTTTCTTCAGGCATGGTCATTCTTGCGACACTTTTTAATGGGTGAAATGAACATTCTAGCAAGTCTTCAACTTGAAGAATTTCAGCTAAATCCGCCAGTAATTTTATAACGCAAAATTCTGCCCATGTTTCAAGTGGAAACTCAAATATAGATAAAGGATTTTTCCCCTCCGGGGTCATTTCATTTTCCGGTATATTTAATTTTTGTCCTAGATCTCTAAATCTTACATGGTGGCCATACTCTTCCATTGCTACCCGGCAGGTAAGCCATTTAGCATAAGGGTTTGGTGCTAAAGCTATAGCCGGTTCATCGAATACTCTTGCCCCGTAAAGTTCATTAACAGCATGACTTCTTACTATTTTTACTATTGCATTTCTATATTCTTCAGGATAATTTAATAAATCTTCGCAAGTTTTAACTTGAGGAATTTCATTTTCTGAGTTCATAGTTTTCTCCGATAAATAATTTTAAATAATAGGTTCATTTGAAAATGCTTCTAGGTCTGTTTCCAAGGATGTTAAATTTTTATCAAAATATTTTTCAAATCCTTCTTTTAAATCTTTATTCTCATCCTTATTGTTACGAATAAAATTAAAAACTGGACGCGATTGCTGAAATAAAAAAACCTCCTTTGCTCTTACCCCAAATATTTGGCCAGAATATTTTTTTCCATCATTAGAAGATAAATAAGACGCGAGGTCTCCAACATAATTTGCATCTATTTTAAGTGCGGAATCTTTATATTTTTTTTGGGCTTCATTTTGAGGTTTAATAGACTCTGTTACTCTCGTTGATGCAAAAGGAGCAATCGCATTACATGTTATATTTGATCTCTGTAAGTCTAGCGCTGTAACTCTGGTTAAAGCTATAAGGCCAGCTTTAGCAGAAGCGTACGCAGCTTGTCCATAATTACCCCAGATACCTGCGGTAGAGATAATATTAATAATTCTTCCAAAATTATAATTACTCTCTAATTTAGCTTTTTCTTTCATATATTTGCTAGTTTCTGAAGTAATATTAAATGCTCCAGTAAGATTAATATCTATTACTTTTTTCCAATCTTCTAATGAATATTTAAAAATAAAACCATCTCTTATTATTGCAGCATTATTTACAACTATATCTATATTACCAAATTTTTTAATAACTATTTCAATGGATTTTCTAACATCCTCAGCTATTGAAATGTCCTTAGTAATAGCTAAAGAATCAATATTATATTTATTACTTATTTCTTCAGACACTTTTTCAGCTAGATTTTTATTATCATGATTGCCACTAATACTATATCCAGGATCAATAATTACAATTTTACAACCTTGTTGAGCTAAGTTTTCTGAAATAGCTTTTCCAATTCCTCTTGCTCCACCTGTAATTAAAGCAGTTCTATTTTCTAAGTTTTTATAAGTCATTTTTATTCCTTGATTTCATCATATGGAGTATAAAATGCATCTGAATGTATATCAACTTTTCTAATTCCTTTAGAAATCAATATTTCCTCTGCAACTTCAACCATTTTGGGAGGACCAGCAAGATAAGCCTTATAACCATCAAAATCTTTTATATCTTCAATTATTGCGTCTGTAACAAAACCTCGGCGTAAAGTTTTATTTTTTGGTTTTTCTATAACTACTGGAAAAAAATTTAAACTATCATTTATTTTTGACATTTCTTCAAATTGTTCAACAGAATATAATTCTTTTTCAGATTGAGAGCCGTAATAAATATTGATAGGTTGTTTTACTTCTATTTCTTGTGCATATTTAATTATGGAGAGTATAGGTGCTAATCCTGTGCCTCCTGCAACTGCAATTATTGGTCCTTTATGTTTTTCTCTTAAATGTGCATTTCCATAAGGACCCTTTACTTTTATATTTTCACCTATTTTTAAATTATTTTTTACATAGTTACTTACTTCGCCTCCATCAAGCGTTTTTATATGAAATTCTAATTCACTATCATTTGGAGAATTAGCCATGGAAAAATGCTTTTCTTTACAATTTCCAATATATAATTCAGCATATTGACCAGCTTTAAATTTAAATACTTCTTTATTATTAACCATCCTTAAGTTCATTACATATATGTCATTTGTTGCTTGTTTTAAATTTATAACCTTATATTCTAGATCCTTAATTTCTAAATTATTATTTTCATCATCTTCTTCAGAAATAATTTTAATTTCGCTGTCACTCCAAGGAACTGACCTGCATGCTAGAATAAAATTTTGTTTTTCTTCATCTTCATCTAAAGCAAATTCGGAATAAGGAGACATTTCAATATCTCCAGAAATTTTTAAAGATTTACATGCTCCGCAGTTACCAGACCTGCAACCGTGAGGAAAGTCTATTCCTTGATCTAAAGCTGCTTCAAGTATAGTATTTCCATCATCTACTAAAATTTCTCTACCATCCGTTATTTTTACTTTGAAAGGCATTTATTCCTCGAATTAAATTGAATACAATATGTTTATTGATATTACGTTTATGCAGTGTTGCTAGATGTAATAATCAATTAGAATTTAAAATACAATAAATTAAATTTATTTTTTCCACGCAGTCCAAGGGTTGAATCCATATAAGGGGATTTCATCTGGAATGGCAATATCTTCTTGATAGGCAATTCTATGAAGAGGATCGTGAAAAAGTGGGATCATCCATTTCCCAGATCTTAGAAGTCTATCTAGGATTCTAGTGTATTCAATTAAATCATCTCTTTTTTTTGCATTAGTTATTTTTTTTATAATTTCGTCGATAGCTTTATGCTTTATTCCCGCGTAATTTCTTGAGCCATTTTGGTCAGCGGCCCAGCTACCCCAATATATTGATTGTTCATTTCCTGGAGATAAAGACATATAATACTCAAAAATTATTGCATCAAAATCAAATGTTTGGATACGGTTTTGAAATTGAGAGCTATCTATTATTCTAATCTTTAAATCTATTCCTATTCTTCTTAACTTATCCTTCCAAATTAGTAATAGCTTCTCCATTTTATATTTATTAGTTATTATCTCAAAGCTTAATGGTTTTCCTGATTGTATATTTTTCATTTTTTGATCTATTATCTTCCATCCAGATTTTTCCAATAGAGATATAGATTTTTTTATATTTTTTCTTTCATTATAAGAAAAATTATTGATTTGTTTTAATGCATCTTTGCTAATATCATCTTGGTATTGAGATAATATAGTTTTTGCCATTTGACTTGGGTTTGATCTAGCAGATAGTTCACTATTGTCCCATGGGCCAAGCGTTTGTTTCAATAAGCCATGGTTTACGATTTTATTTATGAATTCATATGGAAATAATAATGATATGGCCTGTCTTACATTTATCTCTTGGAAAAGAGGTTTTCTGGTATTTAAAATTATAGCTTCTATGCCTGATGGAGAATATTTTGAGAAAGTGTTTTTTATTATTTTATTTTGAGAGTTTTGATGATAAGCTTTTTCCCACCTAACAGCATCGTTTTCAATATTTATATCAAATTCTCCAGATAAAAATGCTTCTAATGCTACATTCTGATCCCTATAAAAATCGTACTTTATATTTTTAAAATTATATCTGCCCAAGCTATCCTTATTATTTATTTTCCACCAATCTTCATTCTTAATAAAGGTGATAGATCTTCCTGTTTCTATATTAGCTATTTTATAAGGTCCAGAACTTATAAAAGGTTCAAGGGTTGTTTTAGTGAAATTCTTATTATTCCAGTATTCACTATGAAAGATAGGCATCAAACCCATAATTAGTGGCATTTCAAAATTTCCTTCATTTGAAAAAAAGAATTTTACTCTTTTATTACTTATTGCTTTTACTTTTTTTACCATAGAATAGTAGGACCTTGTATGAGGTCTTCCTGAATTTTTTAGAGTTTTCCAAGAAAATATTACATCTTCACTAGTGATTGTTTTTCCATCTGAGAATTTTGCTTTGTCATAGATTTTAAATTCCACCCATTTTCTATCTTCTGGAATTTTTATAGCTTCAGCTATACCGGGATATAGAGAAAAAGGCTCATCAGGACTCCATGTCATTAAAGATTCTATTATTAATCCTTTTATTCCTGGTGGCGCAATGCCCTTAATTATATATGGGTTTAAACTATTAAAAGTTCCGATTTTAGCTAATTTGAGAATATTATTTATTGGAGCATTAATGTTTACTTTTATATCTCTAGCTACGCCATCTCTATTTGTTGAACCATGCATTGCTATAGTTTTATTAAAGCTTTGGGCAAAACAGTTGAAATTAGAAAAAAATATAAAAATTATAATTAATAGAAATTTAAACA
>JAYGEJ010000023.1:0-4743 GCA_046582425.1 Alphaproteobacteria bacterium | reverse complement strand
TTGTAATGCTTGTCTAATTTGATTTTCATCTATCACCGCATAAAGTGTTTTACTAGGAACACTTATATTAACTATTATATTTTCATTAGAAAGAATAGATAATGAAGCTATGTCCTTAACTAAATTAGTTAAATTTACTTTACTAAATGATGGTGCGGGCATTCTAGCAAAGGCAGAAAATTCATTAACCATTTTTCTCATTCCGTCTACTTGTCTAATAATAGTACTTATACAAGATAAAAATATATCAGGTTCTAGAGTTATATGATTTTTATATTTTCTTTTTATACGCTCAGCTGCAAGTTGAATAGGAGTTAATGGGTTTTTTATTTCATGAGCAATTCTTCTTGCTACATCGCTCCAAGCCGCAACTCTTTGTATTTTAAAAAACTCAGTCATATCATCAAATGTAACAACATAACCTAAAATTTCATTTTTATTTTTTTCTGCAGTAATAGTAGTTATAAGAATTATTTTTTTATTTTTTCTAATAAGCTCAATTTCTTTAGTTATAAGTTTTTGGCTATTATTTTTAAGTTCTAAAAACATATCTTTCATTTCAGGAACAACATCAATTAAATGACTATTACTAATATCTACCTTAAGGTCTAATAAGTCCAAAGCACGTCTGTTAGGTAAAAATATTTTACCATATTTATCTAAACCTAAAACACCTGCAGTAACTCCAGTAAGAACAGTTTCAGTAAATTTAATTCTTCTCTCAAGTTCATTATTTGTAGTAATTAAATCATTTCTTTGACTATCTAGCTGTTCAGTCATTTTATTAAAAGTTTTTGATAAATCTGCAATTTCATCTTTATTATCATTATCAGGCACTCTTACCTTTAAATCTCCCATGGATACTCTTTCAGCTGCATTAGCAAGATTAGTTATTGGTGTAACTAATCCATTTGCAAAATTTAATCCCATTAATATTGCTACAAACATAAGAAGAATCGCAACCACAATAAATACCATAGTAAAAGTAATATGAAGTCCTTCTTTTTTATTTTCAACACCTCTATAGTTTCTAACCGCAGTCCTTACAGAATTAATATCTGATATAACTCTTAAATCTTTAAATTTACTAATGTATACAAAGTGATTGCCTAAAAAATTTATTGGAGAAATTGCTGAAATAGTTTTATCTAGCTCGTTACTAGAGAAATCAATAGCTGGTCGTTTAGTTTCTATAACTAAATCATATAAGGCTTTCCTATTGTCAGATTTAAATAAAAAAGATAATTCACTTTCTGCTAATGTTTTTCCAGATTTATTCAAAATAACAACTTCTGTAAAATTTCTTTCATAAGCAAGTTTATTAAGAATTCTTTTTAAATTATTTTCTTTTTGAATATCTAAACTATTAATATTATTTAGTATACCTGAAGTATTTAATACTTCTGCAATATCAATTGCATCTAGACTTAGTTGTCTTTGCCCTTGTTCAAAATATGCCTCTGAAACTGATAAAGATTTATTTAAAGCATTTTTAACCTGAGCAGAAAACCAATTTTCAATTCCAACAGTAAAAAATATAGCCCCAAATATTGCCACCACTATCGCAGGTGCTGCTGCTAATAAACTAAACATTACAACAACTCTACTGTGAAGTTGGGCTCCTAATTGCCCACTCTTTTTTCTAGACCATATTTTAACTACACGCTTAGTAATAATAATTATTAAACTTATTATGAGAACTAAATCTAAATTAAGTAATATTAAAATTAAAAATTTATTCGCATCTCCTGATGGAGTCATAGCTGCATAAGTAGCCATTCCAGATATCAAAGAAGCTATAACTAAAAACCAAGACCTTTTTAAGCCACCATCAGCCTTATTTAACTTATAATTTTTTATAATTGAAGAAAACACTAATTATCTTTTATATAAATTTTAATTATTTGCACTACTGTTACCTAATTGTATATCTAGATATATAATTTTTTTTCTAAGGGTATTTCTATTTATACCTAATAATTCTGAAGCTTTTAATTGGTTGCCATTTACTATATTTAAAGTTTTTATAATTAATGGTCTTTCAACCTCATGAATAATTCTATCATATAAACCATTAGCAGGAAGTTCATTTTTGTGAGAATCAAAATATTGCTTTAAATGTCTTTCTACAGATGCTCCTAAAGAGTTACTCACCATTTTACTATTTTCGTTTTCAAACTTAGAAAGTAATGAAATTATAGTTTCTGTATCAACTATATTTTGAGGCACCAAAATAATTAATCTTTTAATTAAATTTTCTAATTCTCTAACATTACCTGGCCAATGATATTTTTTTAATTCATTTAATGCTTCAATACTTATATTTTTTTTATCTACATTTATGTCTGTATACTTATTAATAAAATGATTAATTAATAGTATTATATCGTCTGCTCGTTCTCTTAATGAAGGAATGTTAATTGGAACTACATTTAATCTGTAATATAAATCTTCTCTAAATAATCCATCATTTATCATTTGTGACAAATCTCTATGGGTAGCTGTTACTATTCTAACATTAGTTTGAATTAATTCCTTTCCACCTACTGCAGTAAAGCATCCATCTTGAAGTACTCTTAAAAGCCTAGTCTGTGCTTCCACAGGCATATCTCCAATTTCATCTAAAAATAATGTTCCATTGTTAGCTAATTCAAACTTTCCTTTCTTATTTTTATCAGCTCCAGTAAATGCTCCTCTTTCATAACCAAATAACTCTGATTCAATTAATTCTCTAGGTATAGCTGCCATATTTATTGCAATAAAAGGAGCATCTTTTCTAGGACTAAAATCATGTAATGCTTTTGCTATTAATTCCTTTCCAGTTCCGCTTTCTCCTCTAATCATCACAGTTAAGTCTGTATTAACTACTTTTGCTAATACTCTATAGACTTCTTGCATAACTGTAGACCTACCGATTATAGGTAATTCATCATCAAATAATTCTTCATTTTTAGAAAGCACATTTTTTTTATCTTTAGAGTTAAATGAGTCTTTAACTACATTTAATATATGTTCTAAATCAAAAGGCTTAGGAAAATATTCATAAGCACCTAAAGAACTTGCATCAATTGCGGTCTTAATAGTGTTCATACCACTCATAATCATTACTGGTAAATCTGGTCTAATTTCATGAATTAAAGTGAGTAAATCTAGACCATTAGAATCTTCCATCATGACATCAGTAATAATTAAATCTCCTTCTCCTTGTTCTACCCAACTTAAAAGATTCTTACCTTTATCAGTAGATTTTGTAATAAAGCCTGATTTATTAAATTTTCTTTCTAAAACTAATCTAATAGCTTTATCATCATCTGCAATTAATATGAGAGGTTTAACCATTATTATTGCCTTCAAAAGATGGAAGTAATACTGTAAAAATAGTTTGATCTAATGAATTAACTTCAATAATACCTCCATGTTCTTCTATTATACTTGAAACTATAGATAAACCTAAACCAGATCCTCCATATTTACTAGAAACAAAAGGCTCAAAAAGATGATTTTTTATGCTATCTGGTATGCCAGGACCATTATCTATAACATTAATATATATTGGTAATTTTAATTTATTATTGCTTCCAGAAACCTTTATATTGAAGCCATGTCTATATCCTGTCTTAATAATAATATTACCATCTTTGTCAGATTCAGCAGCATTTTTAACTAAATTAAGAAATACCTGTATTAAAGAATTCATATCTCCATATATTTCAGGAAGAGAAGGGTCAAAAATTTCCTTAATTTCACAATTTTTTGCAAAACTAGTTTTAGCAATATTTATAACTCTTTGAATCACGTCATGAATATTAAGAGGAATCTTCTTAATTATATTATTATCTGATATAGAACTTACTCTTCCAACTAGCTCACCTATTCTATCAACTTCCTCAACAATCATTATCGTCAAATCTTTATCTGAACTATCAACTACATCATTTAATAATTGTGCTGCCCCTTTAATTCCAGAAAGAGGGTTTTTGATTTCATGAGCCATTAAAGCAGACAAACCTGTCACCGAATGCATATTTTTTTGTACTACATTTCTATCTATTTGTTCTGCAATAGATCTCTTATGAAAGCTGAGTATTATTTCATTTATATTATTTATACCAGCTTCTATATCTACTAAAAGATTTTTTTTATTAAAATCATTAATACTTATATCATATTGTATAGCATTATATTTTTGTTTCTTAACTTGTTCAATCAAAGAAAATATTTGATTATCTATTGGTAAAATTTTTTTTAAATTATAATTTAAAAGTGTTTTTTTACTTTCGCCAAATAGAATTTCAGATGCATAATTTAAAAATACAATATCATCATCTTCATTAATAACAATTATTGCAGTTGGTAAATTATTTAATACTTGCTCAAAATTTAGCTTATTAGATAAAGCTATTACCTTATTATCCATATATAAAACACCAAAAATAATTAATTGCCTATTAATTAGGCACATTAAAGAATAAATTTGTTTTAGTCTAATAAAATATATATAAAAATATTAAAATATATTTTGTAATGTAAATTGGTTAATATATGAAAACAATTGCTATTATCCTTGCAAGTGGATTAGGAACAAGGTTCGATAAAAATATTATCAAGCAGTATGAAATTTTTAATGGGCATTCTGTAATATATCATTCTGTTATTGCATTAAAGAAAAATATAAACATAGATAAAGTTGTTATTGTAATAAATAAAGATCACAAAGAAATTGCAAAAAACGCTCTTAAAGAA
>JAYGEJ010000017.1:0-2387 GCA_046582425.1 Alphaproteobacteria bacterium | reverse complement strand
AATTTAAACCAATTAAAAATATTTCTGCAGAATCTTTTCTACTTGCTGTTGGTTTAAAACGTTTAATTTCTGAAAAGTTTGCTCTCATATTTTTTACTAAATCTTCTTCGCCCTTACCTCTTATTAATTTACAACAAAAGGTTCCATTTTCTTTTAGTATTTGAATAGCTGCTTCTAAAGCTAATTCAGCTAATAGTAATGATCTCGTTTGGTCAGTACTTTTATGACCAGATGCATGTGGAGCCATATCAGAAATTATTAAATCCGCTTTACTGTTTAGTTTTTGTTTAATAAGCGTTATAATTTCTTCATCCATAATACTTCCATTTATGAATGTAACTCCTTCTATAGGTTCAATATCTTGAATATCTATAGAAACTATTTTTCCTTTATTGGGAGACCCTATAAGTTTGCTGGCTACCTGACTCCATCCTCCGGGCGCAGAACCTAAATCTACAACCGCTTGTCCTTTTTTAAAAAAATTATATTTTTCATTTATTTCTATTAACTTATAAGCAGACCGAGACCGGTAACCATCCTTCTTAGCGGCAACAACATAAGGGTCGTTTAACTGGCGCTCTAACCATCGCCTAGACGAAACTGATTTAGAGCCTTTTTTAACTTTTACTTTAACCCTAGAATTATTTGTTAAATTATTAGACATATTAAAGCCTTTATTAATTTATAATTTCTAAATTAAAAAATGATTTTAGCATTTTTTCTACTAAATGTCTTTGTACCTTTCCTGTAGTACTTCTTGGTATATCTTTTTCTTTAATAACTAATATATCTACAGGCTGTTTATAGCCTGCTAAATATTTTCTACATGATTTTTTCAAATCTTCTATTATTTTATTTTCTATATCTTTTTTACTAATACTAATAATAGCGACTGGTGATTCTCCCCATTTTTTACTTTTTATTTTCACTACTACAGCTTCAGTTATAAATTCATGCCTGAGCATTACTCTTTCGATCTCTGCAGGATAAATATTTTCACCACCGGATTTAATCAAGTATTTTTTTCTATCAACAAAGTCTAGAGTATCTTCTCTGGTTCTTTTCATCATATCTCCCATGTGGAACCATCCTCCTCTAAAGTCCTTTAAATTAGTCTCTTCTGCATTCCAATATCCGCTAAATAATGTTGGCCCTCTAACAGCACATTCACCTGGCTTCTCATATCCCACTTCTTTATTATTGTGGACTAATTTAACTTCACAAAAGCTACTTTGTATTTTTGATAAAGAAAAATTATTTTTATTTTTTTCTATAATACCTTTTGAAGCTGGAGGCATTCCAGTTTCAGTTGAGCCAAAAGAATTAAGATAAGGAGTATCTAATAGCGAAGTAATTGTTTTAATTTGATTTTTGGGAATCAAATCAGCCATGGCACCCATTGCTTTAATCCCCTTAACTTGAATTTTTTTTCTATCAATAAAATTTATAAATTCTTCTAGCATTCCTGGCATTAATACTAGCCATGATAATTTATATTTTTTAATTAAACTTATAAGAATTTTTGGATCAAAACCGTCTATAATAGCAACAGAGCCTCCTATTAAAAGTGATCCAATAGAAAGGTCTGTAGATGCCATATGAAACATTGGAGCCCAAGCAGGAAAAGTATCTTTTTTATCAATATTGTATTCAAAAACAAAATATAAAGCTCTATAAATAAAAGCCCTATGAGAAATTTTTGCCCCTTTAGGATAACCTGTTGTTCCTGAAGTAAATAAAATTACTAAAATATCTTCACCACTACCTAAACTTTTGCCTAGATAAGGTTCTGAAATAGAAATTAATTTTTCTAAGTTTAAATTTAAAGAAATAAGCTTCTTATTTTTTATAGAACTTAATTTATTTTTACTTTTAAATTTTGGGGATAAAATTACTAATTTTGGTTTTACTAAATTTATACAATAATTTATTTCGCTATCAGATAACCTCCAATTTATAGCAACTAATATAGCACCAACTTTAGCGCATGCCATTTCTATTTCTAAATACTCCATTCTATTTTCAGAAATAATTGCTATTCTATCCTTTGGTCTAATTCCTTCATTTATAAAAATTTTTGATATTTTAAGAATTCTATTTAGAATTTCATTATAATTATATTTTTCACCTTTATCATTTATCAATGCTAGTGCTTTAGGATTGTTTTTTGCTTGAGTTTCAAATAACTCAGCTACAGATAAACCAGCAGCTTTTGATACTAAAATATTATCTTTTTTCATTTTATTCTGGCGGCTTCATCGAAAATGAATCTATTTCTTTTTCGAGGCTCTTACTTTTAGTTAAGTTCATTATATCAAGCATTGGCAATGAATTATCTTTTGACCATTCTGCTAATGATGATTCATAAAGTTTATTATTAGGAAACT
>JAYGEJ010000168.1:0-2422 GCA_046582425.1 Alphaproteobacteria bacterium | reverse complement strand
TAAAGGTAATAAATAGACTGGAATTTTATTATGGCTAAAGAAAATTTAGATCTAGAGAAAAGATCTGTTGAGGAAAGAGAGAATGATCAATTTAGAGAATTGAGAACTATATTAGATAATGCAAAACAACATTCAGAAGGTTGGAAATCTGTTCTTTCAGAAATTAGTCCTAGAGAAATATTAAATAAAAAAGATTTACAAAAAATTCCAATAACAAGGAAGTCTGAACTATCTGTACTACAAAATAAAATTCCTCCTTTAGGAGGACTTAACACAAAACCTATAAACCACTTTAAAAATTTATATGTTTCTCCGGGACCAATATATGACCCGGGCGGCAGGAATGATTTTTGGAGAATGTCTAGAGCAATGAGAGCTGCAAGCTTTATTGAAGGAGATATAGTTTATAATACATTTTCTTATCATCTTACTCCTGCAGGAGAGATGATGCAGCAGGGTGCAAATCATATAGGTGCTTGCGTAATACCTGGAGGTATAGGTAATACAGAACAACAGATACAGGCTATAAATAAATTAAAACCTAATAGATATGTAGGCACTCCTTCTTTTTTAAAAACCATTCTTGAAAAAGGAAAAGAAAGTAATATTGACGTTTCATCTTTGAAAACTGGTTTAGTGGGAGGAGAAGCTTGCCCACCGTCTTTAAAAAATATTTTAAGCAAACTTGGATGCCCAGTTCTTCAATCTTATGGTACTGCTGATTTAGGATTAGTAGCTTATGAAACTTGGGAAAATGAAGGAATGTTTTGTGATGAGGGAGTAATTATTGAAATAGTAAGGCCGGGATCCGAAGAAGTTTTAATTGATGGTGAAGTAGGAGAATTAGTTGTAACTAATTTAAATCATGAATATCCATTATTTAGATTTGCTACAGGAGATTTATCTGCCGTAATTAAAGAAGATAGCTCATGTGGTAGAACTGCTATGAGGATAAAAGGTTGGATGGGAAGAGCGGACCAAACGACAAAAGTAAGAGGTATGTTTGTGAGGCCAGAACAAATTGCTAAAATATCAAATAAAATAAAGAACATATCAAAATTACGATTGGTAGTTGGTAGTACTGATCATAAGGATACAATCAAAATTTTAGTAGAAGCTTTAAACATTGAAAATGAATTAGAAAAAACAATTGCAGAAGAAGCAAAAGCGGAGCTAAAATTAAGAGCTGAGATTGAAATAGTTGCTAAAGACACAATTCCTAATGATGGATTAGTTATAGAAGATACTAGAACTTATGAATAATATTAGGTATCGATTTTGAATAATAAGCATATAATACATGCTCAAGATTTATCTTTTGATAGAAGCGGGCGTAATATATTTTCTTCATTAAATTTTTCTCTGGATAAAAGTGAAAGCATAATTATTAAAGGGAAAAATGGTTCTGGAAAAACCTCTTTATTAAGATGTATTGCTGGTTTTTATCCTATTACTAGTGGAAAAATTTTATGGTATGGAGAAGAGGTCCTTCCAGCATATTATTCTGAAAAGCCACTTATATCTTGGTTAGGACATTTTGATGCAATAAAAGGATCATTGACTGTTAGAGAAAACCTGATGTTTTTTATTGAAATATGGTCAGTAAATATAAATATTTTCTTAAAGGCAGTAAAATTATTTTCATTTGAAAAATTTTTAGATTACCCAGCCTCTTGGTTGTCTGCTGGAGAAAAAAGAAGGTTAAGTTTATTAAGGTTATCTTTTTGTCCAGCTAAAGTCTGGATAATGGATGAGCCTACAACATATTTAGATATAGAAAATAAAAAAATATTAATATTAATTATGAGCAAACATATTAATTCTGGTGGTTCAATTATTTGTGCAACACATGAAAATATTAATTTACCTAATACCAAAGAATACTCATTAGGCTAATATATCAAAATGGAATTAATGAAAAAATATAAGAGAAAATGATGAGATTGTTTTTTAAATTAGTTTATAGAGATATTAATTTAGTAATAAAAGGAGCAAGTGATACTGGAGCTGCCATATTATTTTATTTATTAGCAATAATAATGTTTCCTCTTTCCTCTGGAACAGATACTCATTTACTAACTGCTATTGCTGGTGGAGCAATATGGATGGCCGCTTTATTTGCTTCTCTGCTTTCTTTAGACAGATTATTTAGATCTGACTTTGAGGATGGTTCTCTCGAGCAAATTGTATTATCAGGTATGTCACTGGAATTAATAGTTTTATCAAAATGTTTGGCGCACTGGTTAACTAATGGTCTACCAATAGTTTTACTTTCTCCTATATTATCACTAATAATAGGATTGGATTATGAATATTGGTGGATATTAGCTATAACACTTTTAATAGGAACCCCTTCTCTTACCTTAATAGGAGCAACACCAGCCGCTCTATCTTGTGCTATAGGTAAAGGAGGAGTATTAAC
>JAYGEJ010000067.1:0-23143 GCA_046582425.1 Alphaproteobacteria bacterium | reverse complement strand
AGATGCAATTTATACAAGTTTATGGGGAGGAGATTTAGTTTCATTCATAGATCAAGCTGCATTATATGGAATATTTAAAAATACTCAGCTTTTTGCAATTAATCTCGCTGACTATACAACTATGAGTGCTGTTAAAAACCTGCCTGAAGGTTTACATTCAGCTACTAGATATGTAGCAGCTTGGCCTAATACGGAGAGCAATAGAAATTATGACAAATCTTATACAGATTTATATGATGATCACCCCACTAATTGGTCTTGGGAAGCATCAGTCGGTATCGACTATTTGATTAGTGCTATAAAAGAGATAGGTGGTACAGATAACAAAAAAGTTGCAGAATATATGAAAGGGAAGCAAAAAGAATCTTTTATGGGGGTTGGAGAAGGCAATACTGTAAGAATAAGAGAAAATGATCAGACTATAGTGGATTATTCAATAGGATGGGGCACTACTATACCGGAAGACCCTTATATGAATAATATTCAAGCCGCTAACTGGAGTACAATAGAAGAACTTGAAAAGGAATGGTTAACTGACAAAGGTTGGTTATAAAAATAAAATAATATTGATAAAAAGGCTCTATAATGGAAATTTTTGCTCTCTTTGATTGCATAATTACACCAGCTTGTTTGATCTCACAAACAGCTGGAGGACTTAAAATAGGAATGCTATTATTTTTAGTTGCATCCGGTTTAACTTTAGTATTTGGCGTGCTTGGTGTAATTAATTTTGCGCATGGAGCCTTATACATGTTGGGAGCGTATTTTTCATGGCAAGTAATGTCTATAACAGGTCATTTTGGATTAGCTGTAATAAGCGGAGCTATTGGAGTTGGAATTTTTGGGCTGTTATTTGAGAGGTTACTTATTAACAAAGTATATAATGCTGATCTACTTGTACAAATACTGCTATGTTATTCTGTTATATTGATACTAGATGACTTAGTTATGATTATCTGGGGCGATGAATTTTTATCTGGTATAGGAGTTCCTGAAATTTTTCAAGTTCCTCCTCTATTTATTTTTGACGCAATTATCCCACCTTTTCATATTGCAATTATTGTAATTAGTATAATTGTAGCTTTATTGCTTTGGATAATTATGACTAAAACTAAATTTGGAAAATTAGTAAGAGCAACTGCAGTTAACCCCCGAATGCTTGAAGCACTTGGTATAAATACAAACGTTATTAAAGCTGGAGTTTTTATGCTAGGAAGTTTTTTAGCAGGTTTGGGAGGAGCTCTTGCAGCTAGTCTTGGCAGTGTAGTTTCTGGTATGGGCAATTCTATAATAATTGAATCATTTATAGTTACGGTTATAGGCGGAATGGGATCAATAAGCGGCGCTTTTTTAGCCTCTATTATTATAGGAATGGCTCGATCTTTCGGTGCAGTAGCTATGCCATTATTCACAGATGGCATAATGTTTTTGATTATGGTTCTTGTACTTGTAATGAAGCCTGAAGGCCTTATGGGAAAGAAAAAATAATGGTTTTTTTAAAAAAAGATAACTTTAAAAGAGACGCTTTTATTGGTCTAATTGTATGGATATTTTTACTTATATTTTTCTTTGTTATTCCGTCTCCAGGTATACATGATATTATTCAAAAAGTTTTTATATTAGGCCTTTTTGCGTTGTCTTTAAATATTTTAATAGGATATTTAGGTCTTGTAGCATTTGGTCATGCAGCATTTTTTGCTGCTGGTGCATATACATTAGGATTATTCTTACAATCAAGTATTGTAAACAACTTAGGAAGTCTATCTATTCCAGCTGCTATAATTTCTGCAATATTCATATCAACCGTATTAGCTACATTTATTGGTGCTATTTGTATAAGACTTAAAGATATATACTTTTCATTTCTTACGCTAGCATTTCAAATGTTAATTTATAGTATTATTCTAGCTTTAGTTGATATTACTGGAGGTGATCAAGGTCTAATGGGAGGGTTTCCCAAACCTCCATTCTTAGGAATAGATCTGGGTAAACCTTTTGATTTTTATGCATTTACTATTTTTATATCAATAATAACAATAGTTTTGTTGAGGCAATTAATAGAATCTCCATTTGGTTATGGTTTAAGAATGATAAGAGATAATCCAGACAGGCCCGCAGCACTTGGTTTTAATAACCAAAAACATAAACTAATTGCATTTATTATTGCAGGCTCAATAGCAGGTCTTGCTGGCTCCCTCCAAGCATTGCTCGATGTAGGTGCATATCCTGAATGGGCTTTTTGGGCTAAGTCTGCGGAACCTCTATTTATGATTCTACTTGGTGGCATGCACTCCTTTTTAGGACCTCTTATGGGAGCATTTATATTTGAAATATTAAATGATTTTGTAACAGCCAATACTAGATACTATGGATTAGTACTTGGATTAGTTATTTTAAGTTTTGTATTAGGTTTAAGAAGAGGACTCTTAGATTGGCTTCTCATTAAATTTTATAGAAAGTAATATATTATGTTAAAAATTAGTGGAATCAGTAAAAGCTTTGGAGGTATAAAAGCAACAGATAATGTTTCTATTGAGCTTAAGCCAAATTCTATAAATGCTCTAATTGGCCCAAATGGCGCAGGTAAAACAACTATATTTAATTTAATTACTGGTAAAATTAGCATTGACGAAGGCGAAATATTTATAGGGAATAATAATATTACAAATTTAAAAGAAACAGAAATTACACATATAGGAATCGCTCGAGCATTCCAAGTAACAAATATATTTCCAACTTTAAGCGTAAAAGAATCAATTAAAATGGCATTACTAGCAAAAATACATGGATTAAATAATATGTGGGATAGATTCTCTTCACATTCAGTTAATGAAGAAGCCAATAATATTGCTAATCTTACTGGCTTAAAGAAAGTTTATAATACAATAAGTTCAGAATTAAGTCATGGAGATCAAAAACTATTAGATATAGCATTAGCATTAGCACTTAAACCAAAAGTTTTATTATTAGATGAACCAACCGCTGGAATGGGTCCAGAGGAAAGATGGGAAATGATCAAGAGAATTAAAGAACTTTGGCAAAAAACTAAAATGACAGTTCTTTTTATAGAACATGATATGGATATCGTTTTTGATATCGCGCAAACTATTTTTGTATTACAACAAGGGGCTGTAATTGCTAAAGGAACTCCTAAGGAAATTAAAAAGAATCAAGCTGTTATTAAGGCTTATCTTGGTGGAGGAAAAAAATAATGAATTTATTAGAAACCAAAAGTATTAATGCCTTCTATGGGAATAGCCAAATTCTTTTTGAAATGAGTTTAAATATTAAAAAAAATAATATTATAGCTTTACTTGGCAGAAATGGTGCTGGGAAAAGCTCTACTTTCAAAGCCATTACCGGATTAATAAATGTTAAGTCAGGCTCTATAAAACTTAAAGGCGAAGAGTTAATAAAACAATCTACAAGTAAAAGAGCTTTAGCTGGCATCGGTTATGTGCCAGAAGATAGACAAGTTTTTCCGGAACACACTGTTGAGGAAAATATAGAACTTGGAAAAAAAAAATAATTTGAATGGCATAGATAATTGGCCAATTGATAAAATTTGGGAAACTTTTCCTATATTGGTAAAATTAAAGAATAGACAAGCTGGTCAACTTTCTGGGGGAGAACAACAAATGCTGTCAATCGCTAGAACTTTAGTTGGCAACCCAGAGATTCTTTTATTAGATGAACCATCTGAAGGCCTTGCTCCAATTATAGTGGAAGATATAGCTAAAATATTAGAAAATTTAAAGAAACTTGGCGTAACTATTCTTTTGGCTGAGCAAAACATGCACTTTTGTATGGAAGTAGCCAAAGAAGCGATTATAATAGATAAAGGTAAAGCTGTTTGGAATGGATCTTTAAATGATTTACAAAAAGATACTAAAACAAGAGATAAATATTTAGCTATATAATAAATACTATCGAGAAAGTTTTTTCATAGCAGCTTCTATACCACTTAAATTTAATTCATACATTCTTTCATCAAATATTTCTCTTATCATTTTATTTGATGCAGAAGAATTCCATATTTTCTTATTTTCAGGGTTTAGCCAGGCTACTGAGTCAAAATGAGAAGTTATTCTATCTAACCATGTAGCTCCTGATTCTTCATTCCAATGTTCAATTGACCCGCCTGCATAAGCTACTTCATATGGACTCATTGATGCATCACCTACAAATAATACTCTATAATCACTTCCATACTTTCTTATAATGTCCCAAGTAGAAACTATATCCTCAGAAGAACGAGGATTATTTTTCCATAGAATTTCATATGGGCAATTATGAAAATAAAAGTGCTCCAAATCTTTAAATTCATTTTTTGATGCAGAAAATAATTCTTCGCACGCTTCTATATAAGGGTCCATAGAACCTCCTACATCTAAGAATAATAATAATTTTACTCTATTTTTTCTCTCTGGCATCATTTTTACGTCTAAATATCCACCATTATTTGCTGTAGCAGATATTGTTCCATTTAAATCAAACTCATCAGGAGAACCTGTTCGCGCAAAATGCCTTAATCTTCTAATAGCTACTCTAATATCTCTAATGCCTAGTGTTTTTTTATCATCAAAATTTGTCCATAACCTTTTTTCCCATACTTTTACTGCTTTTCCTTGTCTTTTACCCTCATTTCCAATTCTTATTCCTTCAGGATTATAACCACCGGAGCCAAATGGTGAAGTACCACCTGTCCCTATCCATTTATTTCCTCCTTGGTGTCTTTTTTTTTGCTCTTCAAGGCGTTCTTTAAGTGTTTCTAATAACTTATCCCATCCACCTAAAGATTCTATTTTTTCTTTATCTTCTTCAGAAAGATTCTTTTGAAGAGCATCTTTAATCCATTCTTCAGGAATGTTATTTAGTATCTCTCCTCCTTTCTTAAGCGCCCCCTCAAAAAACTCAGAAAAAGTTCTATCAAATCTATCATAGTGTCTTTCATCTTTTACTAAAGATGCCCTAGCAAAATGATAAAATGAATTAGTATCAAGATTAGTAACACCCTTATCTAAACCACCTAAAAAATCTAAATACTCTCTAATAGATACAGGGACGCCTGCTTCTTTGAGCTGATGTAAAAAACCTATAAACAATAATTTTCCTATATTTAATTAGATCTTTTTACTCTTTTTTCACAATCTTCAGGAAATTCCCAGGTTTCAATTTCTGGAGAACATTCTCCTGAAGCACCTTTAACTCTGAAACAAGCATAGGTTACTAAATCTATTGTAGCTGTTTTTTCATCAAATGAGCATACATCTTTAACTTCTATATTCTGAATTAATGCTTCAACTTCATTAGTGTTAACGCATCTTCCTCTTCTTGGGTCCACCCATTGCATGGAATGACCAACAATCATAGCTACAGGATCTTTACCAAAATTTGTAACACATATTTCTTTCGCAAAAGCATTTGAAAAAAATCCAAACAATATAATAGTAAATAAAACTAATTTACTAGAAACATTATAATTAAAACTTTTAGGCATAATATTTTACTCCTATTTTTAGTTATTATCTCTTCTCGCCATAAAGGCAAGTCTCTCAAACATATGAACATCTGCTTCATTCTTTAAAAGTGCTCCATATAAGGGAGGTAATGCATTCTTGGAGCCTTTCTCTCTTAATAATTCAGGAGGCACATCTTCAGCTAGTAATAATTTTATCCAATCTAATAATTCAGATGTAGATGGTTTCTTCTTAATTCCTGGCACTTCCCTAACTTCAAAAAATGATTTTAAAGCGGAATCTACCAACTTTTTTTTGATCTGTGGAAAGTGAACTTCAATAATAGATTTCATAGTTTCCTCATCTGGAAATCTAATGTAATGAAAAAAACATCTTCTTAAGAAAGCATCAGGTAAATCTTTCTCATTATTTGAAGTTATAATCACTATAGGTCTTTCTTTTGCTGCTATATTCTGCTTTGTCTCATAGACATAAAATTCCATTTTATCTAATTCTAAAAGTAAATCATTAGGAAATTCTATATCTGCTTTATCAACTTCATCAATTAGTAAAACAGGTTTCTTTTTGGCTTCAAATGCGTCCCATAAAACCCCTTTTTTTATATAATTATTTATATCCTCAACCCTTGCATCTCCTAGCTGAGAATCTCTTAATCTAGAAACAGCATCGTATTCATACAAACCTTGTTGAGCTTTTGTGGTAGATTTTACATGCCATCTTATTAATGATTTTCCAAGAGAACTGGCCACCTCTTCAGCAAGCATTGTTTTACCGGTACCAGGTTCACCTTTAATCAATAAAGGTCTTTCTAAAGTAATCGCAGCATTTACTGCTAATGCAAGCTCATCAGTAGCGACATAATTATCTGTACCGGAAAAATAATCTTTCACTTTAATCTCCTTAAATTATAAAAATATTCTTACAATATATATAATTGCATTAACAATATATAGTGAATTCAAGAAGAATTAAAAGTTAATAATTACATTTGCGACTGCAACCAGTTTTCTCTTCCAATTTTATCAGCTAATTCTATCTGAGTTTCTAACCAATCGTAATGTTCTTCCTCAGAATCAAGTATTTGTCTTAAAATATCCCTACTTACAAAATCAGAGACCTTTTCACAATATTTAATAGCTTCTTTTAAATCAGGAATTGCCTTTACTTCTATTTGGAAATCACATTTCATACATTCTATTGGCTCTTCCCCAATCATAATCTTATGCATTTCCTGAACATTAGGTATACCATCTAAAAATAAAATTCTTTCAATAATTTGGTCAGCATGTTTCATCTCATCAATTGATTCCTCATACTCTTTTGCACCTAATTTTTCGTATCCCCAATCTTTAAACATTCTTGAATGAAGAAAATACTGATTAATAGCAGTTAATTCATTTGTTAAAATTTTATTAAAATGCCTAATTACTTCTTTATCACCTTTCATTGGTACCTCCTTAATTAATTTATACCTCTAGTATACGGTTAAATATCAACAAGGATCAATAAAAAATGTTTAAAATCAAGCACTTGCGTTGCGTTCTCATTCGCAAAAACTACCAGGAAATTATATAAAATTTAAGTTATTAAAATATAATTAAATATTATATATTTAAGCACTTACGGGAAAAAAATTAGGATTATTTAAATTTTGATTATTTGTAGAATCGGTTTCATTTGATTCCTTTAAAACACTATCAATTGTCTCTAAGCACTTGCCACACTGCATTTTACAGCCTAGCTTCTTATATACTTGTCCAGATCTAGATACCCCTTGATCCCGAACTTTTCTTACATCCTTGCATGTGAATGCGTTGCATATACAGACGTACATATTATCTCCAATCCCAGACAATAATATAAATACAGATGATAATGAATGTCAATCGCAATTCAAAAAAATAATAAATTTTTAATGAAAAAAAAAGTTTTTTTTGTTATAATATTTTGATTAATTCTGCATTAAGGACATAAAAATGAACAAAAGATTAACAGTAAGAGATATTAGAAAAAGAAAATTAAGTGATGTAAACCAAGAACCAATTGTTTCTCTAGTTTGTTATACTGCACAAATGGCAAAACTTATAAATAATGAAGTAGATGTGATACTTGTAGGCGACAGCCTAGGAATGACAATCTATGGCTATGAAAATACTTTATCCGTTACATTGGATATGATGATTAATCATGGAGCTGCGGTAGTACGGTCTACAGATAAACCGCATATTGTTGTAGATATGCCCTTTGGAAGTTATGAAGAATCACCTGAATTTGCATTTAGATCTGCTAGTAGAATAATGAGAGAAACAGGTGCCCAATCAGTAAAATTAGAAGGTGGTGAAGAATTCGCAGATACTATTTTTTTTCTTAGCCAAAGAGGTATTCCTGTAATGGGCCATATAGGACTTATGCCTCAGAGAATCCAGACACTAGGTGGTTTTTTTACTCAAGGTAAAACTGATAAAGAATCTATAAAATTAATGAATGACGCTAAGTCCATATCTGAAGCTGGAGCTTTTTCAATGGTAATTGAGGCTATACCAGAAGAAGTCGCTACAGATATTACTAGAAATATAGAAGTGCCTACAATAGGTATAGGTGGAGGAAGACATTGTGATGGGCAAATTCTTGTTACCCATGATATATTAAATTTATATGGCGATTTCACTCCAAAATTTGTAAAAAAATATGGAAATGTTGATAAAAATATAGTCAAAGCTGTTAAAGACTATTCTCAAGATGTAAAAAAGAAAAAATTTCCTACAAAAGATAATATCTTCACTATTAAAAAGTAATAGATTAGCTTTAAATTCCTTCAACTAAGACTGAGGAATTATTTCCAGCTTTTAATCTTAATTCTTTTATCGGAGCATAATCCTCGGAAGTATAAAAGTCATCAGCAGATTTTCTATCTGGAAATTCTAATATAACTATTCTATGTTTAAAATAATCACCTTCAATTATTTTTGAATCTCCACCTCTTACTAAATATTTACCATTATATTTTTCTACTATTTTAGGAACTTTTTCCCTATATTGTGCCATTAAATCAGGGTCAGTAACTTCAATATGAGCAATTAAATAAGTTTTCATCTTTCCTCCTTTAAAATAATTAAAAAAATAATAATATTAAATCATCTTGGATTTAGCAAGAGATCTTTAACTCTATTTTCAACCATTTTCACTGTTAACGTATCCATTAATGTTGATGAAGTCCTATGATTAAAATTGGGAATATCCATTAGTTCCTGAGGACTTTGCGGAGTTCTTACGAAAAGAGCATTTTTTCCTGTAGGAGAATATAATTTGTCATCCGTTGGCCCAAATAAACCTAAAGTTGGAGCACCTGTTGCTGCAGATAAGTGCATTAAGCCTGAGTCGTTACCTATAAAAATTCTCGATAATGAAAATATTGCAGCAGTTGGTAAGATAGGTTTACCTACTAAATTGATAGGATTAATGTCAATTAGTTTTTTACATAAATCTTCCCCAACTTTCTCTTCACCAGGCCCCCCAACTAAGATAACTTTACAACCTTTAAGCTCTTTAAAATTTAAAATTTTTCTAATCAAAGAAACAAAATTATCACTGGCCCAAACTTTTGCTGGCCAATTTGCAGTTGGGCCGATAGCTATAAATGGTCCAGTCTTATTGTTTAAATATTTTTTTGCTTCTAGGAGAGAGGCTTTACTTATCCAAACTTTAGGAATAGGAAGCTTACCTGATGGATTTAATTTAGCTAATCTCTCTATACGATGAATTTTATCACTACTGGAGCTTAAAACTATTCGCTTTTTTGCTCTTACCAACCATATGATTGGAGTACTTCTTAAGTCACAAATAACATCCCATTTTTTAAAACGTATTTGTTTCCATATATCTAACCAATGCATGCTGTATTTTTTTTTATTTATTTTAATTATATTCTCGACGATCGGACAATCTTCAAACACGGGGGCGGCAACTTTGCCGCATACAATGGTTGCTTTTGCATTATAATAATTACTTAATTCATTTAATAATCCTGTAGACATAACTGCATCACCTAAACGAGTATTTCCTATAAATAATAATTTATTCATACTATTACTCAACTAGCTTTTGAATACTTGTATAAATTCTTCTGCAACCATTTCCCACTCTCTTCCTTGTTTTAAATTTTTAAATTCTTTATTAATATTTTTAAAGTAAGTTAAGTCACTTAAAAATTTTATTACATATTCTGAAAATAATTTTTCATTTTCAGCTATAAAACCAGTTTTTCCATTATAAATTTTTTCTGTTGCTGATCCTAATGGTCTTGCTATTGCAGGCATTCCTAAAGCTTGTGTCTCTGCAAGAGAAAAAGAAGAAACTTCAAATTTATGAGAAGGATACAAATGAACACGCATATCTTTTATTTCTTCAATCATTAATTTGTCTACTTTAGGAGCATTAACTTTTATATTATAAGATAAATTTTGTTCTACTTTTTTTACTATTGCATCATAAATTTCTGGAACAGCCTCGCCTAATAAAGATTTATGAATAATATTTGAATAAATATGTAATTCCGCCCAAGGTAGTTTAGTATGTATATATTTGCTCCAAACATCTACTATCCAATCTAAACCCATTAAGGGATGGGTCGTTACTAACGCTTTAGGAGTAACCGAAGGAAATAAACTTTCATTATTAACATAATAAGAGCTTTGACCAGAAGGAATTATAGTTGCATCTAATGATTTTAAACCTTCAGGAATTGTATTTACATGATTTTCTCCTTGAATAATCAATATAGGTTTATGTTTCATTACTACTGAGAAATTTTCTGGTCTAGCCAACTTTAATCCTGAACTGGTTAACCATAATAATTTTTTATCTTTTGATGGAATAAGGTTTAATAATTTGGGGTCATTATGAACTATCCACACATCAGAATGACTAGCATCAAAATTATCAATTGTTTTCCAACTTACATTATTAATTACTATGGACTTAATGCAATTATTGTAAATTCTAACTGTATGTCCTATACTAGCCAGTGCCTCTGATAGCAAAATTATAGATTTTATTGAGCCATCAAGTGGTTTATTATTAATAGTAGAACCATCATATTTATGGTTTTTATCTAAAATAGTAATTAACATATAATGGGTGTACGAAGGTAATTAAATGATTGCAAGTACTTTTATAAATCTTAGAGATAACGGTTAAAAAAATGAGTGAAAATTTAAAAATAATCAAGTTAAAAAACAGAACTTTACTAGAATTAAAGGGAGATGAAAGTCGAGAGTTTTTGCAATCTTTAGTCACAAATAATATAAATTTAATTTCTAAAGAAAAATCTATTTATTCTGCTTTATTATCTCCTCAAGGAAAATACCTATATGATTTTTTTATTTTCCAGAATCATAATAATAATATAGTAATTGATTGCGAAAAAAATGATCATGAGAAACTCATTCAAAAGTTAAATATATATAAATTAAGAAGTAAAATAGAAATTGTAGTAAATGATAAAATTGATATATACAGTATATATGGGCAAGATATAGATTTTCTAATATCAAATTTAAAATTAAAATATAAAGAAGGTTTCACTAAAGAGGTTTCTGGGAATTTATTTTTTGTTGACCCACGAAATAAGAATTTAGGAATAAGAAACTATTCAAAAAAATTATTGGAGGAATTTAATAAAATACCTTCAGGCATTTTATCTGAATGGCATTACGTTAGAATAAAAAACAATATACCCTATCCCTATAATGATTTAGAAAAAGAGAAAAGCTTTATAATTGAAAACAATTTTGAAAAAATAAATGCAATTGATTTTAATAAAGGCTGTTATATTGGTCAAGAAAATACAGCTAGACAAAAATATAGAGGAACAGCTAAGAGACAATTAGTAGTGGGAAAAATTCTCGGTAAAGAGATTTTAAATGGTGAAAAAGTTTTTTATGATAAAAAAATCGTAGGAACTGTTAGATCTTCAAGTAAAGAGCTTTGCTTAGTGAATATTAGAAGTGAAATATATAAGAAATGTAAAAAGAATAAAACTTCTATTAAAATAAAAGAGAGCGAGTTAATATTTATCTAGCTTATTTATTCTTTATTAGTGCTTGTGCTGCGGCTAATCTTGCAATAGGAACTCTGTAAGGCGAGCATGAAATATAATCAAGCCCTACATTATGAAAAAAATCTATAGATTTTGGGTCTCCTCCATGTTCACCACATATACCTAGCTTCATTTCCTTATTTGATTTTAATCCATCTTTTACTGCATTAGATACTAACTTACCTACTCCATTTATATCTATTGATATAAATGGGTCATTATCTAAAATATTATTTTCAATATAGTCTGGTAAAAATTTAGAACAATCATCCCTACTTATTCCAAGTGTGGTTTGAGTTAGATCATTCGTACCAAAACTAAAAAAATCTGCATGCAATGCAATACTTTCAGCATTAAGTGCTGCCCTTGGCAATTCTACCATTGTACCAATTAAATACTTAGGGTGTTCGCCATATTCCTCTTCTATACTATTAGCAATATTTTCAACTAAATTTTTAAAATATATAAATTCTTTTTCACTAATTATAAGTGGAATCATTATTTCTGGCTTAATTTCTATATTAATACTTTTAGAAACCTCAATTGAAGATTCAAAAATAGATCTAACTTGCATTTCATATATCTCTGGAAATGTAACTCCTAATCTACAACCACGGTGTCCTAACATTGGGTTTTGTTCTTCTAATTGCAAAGACCTAGAACGAATATGAGAAATATCACTTCCCAATAAATTTGATAATTCTTCTAATTCTTCTTTTTCTCTGGGTAAAAACTCATGCAGAGGTGGATCAAGAAGTCTAATTGTAACAGGCAATTCTTTCATTAATTTAAATATTTCTATGAAATCATTTTTTTGCATAGGAAATATTTTTTCGAGGGCTTTTCTTCTCTCTTCCTTGGTGTCAGAAAATATCATTTCTCTAACTGCTAATATTCTTTCATTATCAAAAAACATATGTTCTGTTCTGCAAAGCCCTATTCCTTCTGCACCAAATTCTATTGCTGTCTTCACATCTATTGGTGTTTCTGCATTTGCTCTTACATTTAATTTTCTATATTGGTCTGCCCATTGCATTAATTCAGAAAAATTCTTAGATAATTCAGGCATAATAGTAGGAACTTTCCCTATAATAACTTCTCCCAAACTACCATCTATCGTAATGATATCTCCAGAATTTATAACCATATCTCCAACAGAAAACTTATTATTTTCATGATCTATTAGAATATCACCTGCTCCTGCAACACATGCTCTTCCCATACCTCTTGCTACAACAGCAGCATGACTTGTCATACCTCCTCTACTTGTTAATATACCTCTAGCCGCATGCATGCCATGAATATCTTCAGGACTGGTTTCCATTCTTACTAATATAACTTCTTCACCATTTTTAGACATCTCCACAGCTTTTTCAGAATTAAATACAACTTTTCCTGATGCAGCACCAGGTGATGCAGGTAAACCTCGAGAAATAATTTCTTTATTGGCATGAGGGTCTAAAGTTGGATGGAGCAACTGGTCTAAGCCTAGTGGGTCAATTCTAGTTACTGCAACTTCTTTGCTAATTAGTCCTTCTTTTTGCATTTCTACTGCAATTTTTACTGCAGCAGAGGTTGTCCTTTTACCTGACCTTGTCTGTAGAATCCATAATTTATTTTTTTGAACCGTAAATTCTATATCTTGCATATCTAAATAATGTTCTTCTAATTTTTTAAAAATATTAACTAATTCTTTATAAATTTGAGGAATAGATTCCTCCATAGATAAAGCCTCTGAATTTTGTTCTTCCTTTTCTTTAATAGTTAAGTTTTGAGGAGTTCTTATTCCAGCAACAACATCCTCCCCTTGAGCATTTATCAAATATTCACCATAATACCTATTTTCACCTGTAGATGGATTTCTTGTAAAGGCAACACCCGTACAACAGTCATCACCCATATTTCCAAATACCATTGCCTGAACATTTACAGCTGTTCCCCAGGATTGTGGTATATCATTTAATTTTCTATATGTAATTGCTCTTTGATTCATCCAAGAATTAAATACAGCACTAATAGATCCCCATAATTGTTCAATAGGATCTTGAGGAAAGTTATTTCCTGTTTTTTCTTTAACTAAGCCTTTGAACTTTTCTGTAATTAATTTCCAAGAATAGGCTGAAACTTCAGTATCTAATATAATATTGTCTATTTCTTTTTGATTTTCTATAATTTCTTCAAATTCTAATGACTCTATGCCTAATACAACATCTCCATACATTTGAATAAATCTTCTATAGCTATCAAAAGCAAATCTTTCATCTCCGCTCTCATTTGCTAAAGCCTCTACTGTAATGTCATTTAACCCTAAGTTTAAAACAGTATCCATCATCCCGGGCATAGAAGCTCTTGCTCCAGATCTCACAGATAATAATAAGGGTGATTTAGAATCACCAAACTTAACACCAGTAATTTTTTCTATATTTTGTATAGCTAAATTTAGTTGATCATTTAATTCATTAGGATACTCTTGATTATTATCATAATAATAATTACATACTTCGGTAGTTATTGTTAATCCGGGAGGAACAGGAATACCTATATTATTCATCTCAGCTAGATTAGCACCTTTTCCACCTAAAATATTTTTTTGACTTGCATCTCCCTCTGCAGTTCCAGCTCCAAAATTATAAACCCATTTATTCATAAAAATAACCCTTTTAAAAAAGCACTAAATTATATGTTTATTTACCTTCGTTTTCAGCTTCAATCAATGAAAAATCTGCAAAATTTAAAAAAGAACTTCGAATCATAGATAAAAGCTTTAATCTGTTATTTCTTATATCTTCTCTATCAATATTAACTTTAACTTTTTCAAAAAAGTTTTCTAATTCTAATGCAATTTCTGAAAATATTCCCATTGCTTTTATATATTCTTCATTTTCTAATAACAATTGCGTTTTTTTTGAGTATTTGACATAAGATTTATATAAAATTATTTCTTCTTTTTGCTCAAGTAACTCTTCTTTAGGCTTAGGTATTATTAAAATATTATCTTTTTTTTCTTCAATACTTAATATTCTTCTAACTCTTTTTAAAATACTTAAAAAATCATTACCTTTTGGGTCTTCCATAAATTTACTTAATGCATTAATTTTACTAACATCATCGAGAATATCTTCAAATTTTGAAACTCCAAATATAGCTTGAACAGCCGATTGTGATAGCCCTTGATCTTTAAGAAATACTCTCAACCTATCATAAACAAATTCTACTGTAGATTTTTGTGTTTCAGATTTAGAAAGTTTTAATTTTATATTCTGTTTTTCATATGATTCATAAGAATCATTAATTACGTCAATAATAGATACCCTAATTTTTTTTTCTAAAAGAATTCTTATGATTCCTAAACAAGACCGTCTTAACCCAAAAGGATCTTTAGAACCTGTAGCTTTCATATCCATTGCAATAAAACCGACTAAACTATCTATTTTATCAGAAAATGATAATACTGCCGCCTCCGCTATTGAAGGGCATTTATCGGATGGACCTAAAGGCGAATATTGCTCTTCAATTGCTATAGATACCTCATTGGGTAATTTTAGTGCAGTGGCATAAATACTGCCTATATTACCTTGTAACTCTGGCATTTCATATACCACTTCACTGCAGAGATCAGCTTTACATAATCTAGCAGCAGTTAGAGATAATTTACTTATAGCGTTAAAGCTTACTGAGTATTTAGAAACAATAGATGTTACTCTAGTTACTTTTTCTTCCATAGAACCTAGAGAGCGATGAAATATAATATTTTTTAAGTTTTCAGATAATTTATCAAGACCTTTTCTAATATCATTATCAAAAAAGAAACGTGCATCAGATAATCGTGCTTTTAGAACTCTTTCATTTCCTGAAATAATTTGCACATTATTATCTACTGGAATATTTGATACACCTAAAAATTTTTTACTTAAAGACCCATCCTTACCATATAAAGGAAAATATTTTTGTTGTTTTATCATAGTAAGCTCTAAAATTTGTTTAGGCAGAGATAAATATTCCTCATTAAAAGAACCTATAAATAAAAAAGGGTATTCTACTATATTACAGACTTCTTCCAATAAATTATCTTTAGGATCAAATTGCAATCCTATTTTTGCAGTAAGTTTTTTTCCGAATTTAAGAATAGTTTCTTTTCTATCTTGAGGGTTGACTAGAACTTTAGCATTCAATAATTTTTTATTATAATCTTCTTTATTTAAAACTCTAAAGGGTTTTGGAGAAAGATACCTATGCCCATAAGTTAGAGAATTACTTTCAATATTTTCAACTTTAAATTTTAATGCTTTACCTCCAAAAATACATAAAATATTATGTAAGGGTCTTATCCACTTCAAATTATTAGAACCCCAACGCATAGATTTATTCCATGGAAAAGAAATAATTATATTCTTTATTGCATTTTCTATAATTAACTCAGATTTTATTCCTTTCTTTAAGTTTTTATAAAAATAAAACTTACCTTTCTCAGTTTCTTCTATAATTAAATCTTTTTTGTGAACTTTTAATCCATTAGCAAAGCCATTAATTGCTGAACTATTTGCATCAAACCTTGGACCTCTTTTATTAATTTCTATATCTTCTGACTTTAGACCTAAACCTTCTACACATAATGTTAATCTCATAGGACTCCAATAAACTTCAGACTTAGTAAAATTAAGCCCTACTTCTTTAAAATTATTTAGAATCATAAATTCAAATTTTTTTATTGAAGGCTCCTGTAAACTAGCTGGTATTTCTTCAGAGAAAAGTTCTACTAATAATTCTGACATCTAAACTTTAACTTTCATATTATTTAAATAAAGATCAGCACAAGCTTTTACCATCGCCCTAACCCTTCCAATATAGTCAGCTCTTTCATTAACACCAATCACACCACTTGCATCAATAAGATTAAACAAGTGACTTGCTTTAATGCATTGTTCATAAGCAGGTAAAACTAAATTATCATCAACTAACTTGAAATTTAATTTTTCTAATTCTTCAAAATTTTTTATCAATACTTTAGGATTAGATTTTTCAAAATTATATTCCGATTGTTCTTTTTCATTTTGTAAAAATACATCTCCATATTTTATATTATCTGAGTTCCAAACAAGGTCATATACATTATCTATTTCCTGAATATACATAGCTAATCTTTCTAATCCATAAGTAAGTTCGCCTGTTATAGGGAAGCAATCTATTCCTCCTACTTGCTGAAAATATGTAAATTGAGATACTTCCATACCATTGCACCAAACTTCCCATCCCAATCCCCACGCTCCCAAAGTAGGACTCTCCCAATCATCTTCAACAAAACGAATATCATTTTTTGTAGAATCAATACCTAAGTAATTTAAGCTATCTAAATATAAATCTTGGATATTATCTGGAGAAGGTTTTAATACTGTCTGAAATTGGTAATAATGTTGAAGTCTATTTGGATTTAATCCATATCTTCCATCTGTTGGCCTTCTACATGGTTGAACATATGCAGCTTTCCATGGCGTTTCTCCTAGAGCTTTTAAAACAGTGGCTGGATGAAAAGTACCTGCTCCTACTTCCATGTCTAAAGGTTGTAAAATTACGCACCCTTTATCAGCCCAAAAATATTGTAATTTCATAATAATTGATTGAAATGAGTTATCTTTCATTATCTTCATCTATTTCTGTATAATCAGCATCTGTATAGTTTTTTTTTGATTCTTGAACATCTTCTTTAGCATTCTTGACTGAAGATTTTTTACTTTTTTTATTTTCTACTTTGCCAGAGGACTTTCTTTCCAGCATTTTAAATCCATACCAGACTATTAAAATGATAAAAATTAATAATAATATTTTTGGAATACTAAAACCTAACATAACATTTTATCCTATTGAAATAATTAAAGGCCATACCTAGCAAAAGCAATCTTTTCTTCAATATAATCTATTACCTTATAATATTTTGACGAGGATAAACCAAGTCTTTGGCCTAATTTTTTTCGTCCAGAAATTTCTTTAAAAACCACCTTCTCATCAATACGCTCTCGCATAACTTGCTTTAACTCCCCGATAGAATCTGCTAATCCTATTTCACATGCTTTAACTCCTGAAAAAATCTTTGCTTCAAATATTCCTTCTTTAATTATTATTTCTTTATTAAGTCTATTACCTCTTCTTTTACTAACCCATTCTTTAAATTGGTTATGAATTTCTTCTTGTAAATCTGTAATAACTTTCACATCATCAGAATTTTGAGGTTGAAAAGGATCCAACATACCCTTATTCTCGCCTTTTGAAAATACTCTTCTTTCCACTCCTATTTTTTTTATGACTTCTACAAACCCAAATCCTGCTGAGATTACTCCTATGGACCCAACTATTGATGCAGGCATTACAAATATTTCATCTGCTGAGCACGCTAACCAATATCCACCAGAAGCAGCTACGTCTTCAACAAAAGCAAATACAGGAATATTACTTTTACTAGATAACTCTATTATTCTCTCAGAGATTAAAGCAGATTGAACAGGCGATCCTCCTGGAGAATTAATTATTAATGCCACGCCCGCAATTTTTTTACCTGAAAAAGCTCTTTCTATTTGTTTTTCTAAACTTTCTAATGACAGATTACTAGATCCTGGAAATTTAGAACCACTAGCTATTACGCCATTCATTCTTATCACGTTTATAATTTGCGTATTATTTTTAAAAAATCTAGAAATAAATTTCATTAATAAAGTCCTTTTCTATCTTATTATTAACTAAGCTCTAAAAAACTTTTATAGCTTAATATATTGTTACAAGCCTTTGTATAACTTCCATCATTATTATGCAATATAAGTCCAGGTAGAATTTGTACACCTGATTTTACATTTTTCTTTGCCTGCACGATCATTAGCTTGGATTTTCTATTTTTTTTAGGCCAAAGAGGTAATATTTTTATATCGCCCCACTTAGGGTATAAAATACTTAAGATTAAATCTAAACTTTCCGTACGAAAAATAAAATTTAAACAACCTCTATTTTTTAATTTTTTATAAGCTGCTAGAAACCAACTATTAATGTCATTTTCATATCTAGAAGAAATTTTAGAAATATTTTTAGATAATATAACTTTATTAGAAGAAAAATACGGTGGATTCATAATTACTCTATCGTATTCATTATTATTTTTTTTCAAAAATATACTATCATGTATATCATTTTGAGAGACTTCAGCAGACCTTTTTTCTATTTCATTTTCTTTTAAATTTCTTTTTGCTAAATTAACTAGATCTATATTTTTTTCTATTCCTAATATTTTTGAGTTTGGAAACTTTTTAGATAAATAAACTAAAATAATTCCTGAGCCAGTTCCGAACTCTATACAATTTGAATATTTATCCACTGATGATGCTAATAATATAGAATCAACTCCAATTCTAAAACCTTTTTTTGGCTGATATAATGAAACATTTCCATTCAAAATATCATTTTTAGTTAAATTTAATAAATTACTAACCACAAAACACCTATATAAGTTAATTAATAAATATAAATATATTTATTTTGCATATAAATTACACTATAGAAGAAAAATGATTAATTAAATTAAAAAAAGCTTTATATAATATATAATATAAAGTTCTATCTGTTAATATTGTTAATTTGGAATTTAAAATATTGAACTCGATTAATAAAATATATCTAAATATTGCCCAGATACAAAAAATTGTATGTAATGATTTAGAAAACGTTAATAATATCATTATAGAAAATATAGGAAATGAAGTTCCTATGATTAGTGAATTATCTAAACATATACTTGCAGCTGGTGGTAAAAGAATACGTCCAATAATTACTTTATTAACTTCTAAATTATGTAATTATGAAGGCAAAAATCATTTATCTTTAGCCGCTTGTATAGAATTTATTCACACCGCTACATTACTTCATGATGATGTAATAGATGAAAGTAAATTAAGAAGAGGGGTCGCAACTGCAAATGATATTTTTGGAAATAAGACTAGTGTATTAGTGGGAGATTTTCTTTTTTCTAGATCATTTGAGTTGATGGTAGAAAATGGATCTAAAGAAATTTTAGAAGTATTATCTAGTGCTTCTTCTACTATAGCAAAAGGAGAAGTGCTTCAACTTTCCACTGTCAATGATTGTTCTACATCTAAAGAGACTTATCTAAACATCATAAATAGCAAAACAGCAAGTTTATTTGCAGCAGCAGCTGAAATTAGTGCAATACTTTCTAAAAAGAATAAATTAATTCAAAATGCTCTAATAACTTATGGTCAAAAATTAGGAATAGCTTTTCAACTTACAGATGACGCACTTGATTATATAGGTTCTGAAAACTTAGGTAAAGAAATTGGAGATGATTTTAGAGAAGGTAAAATAACTCTTCCAGTTATTATATGTATACAAAAAGCAAATAAAGAGGAAATTTTATTTTGGAGTAAGACTATTGAAAATTTAAATCAAACAGATCAAGATTTAAACAGCGCACTTATATTAATGAAAAAGTATAAGGCAATTGAAGAAACTTTAGCATTAGCAAATCAGTATTGCTCAGAAGCAATAAATGCACTAGAAGTTTTTCCACCATCTGAAGAAAAATTAGCTTTAGAATCTCTTGCAAAAATAGCAATAAATAGATCAAAATAGATATTTATTTTATCTAAGATTATTATAAAAATATTGATTTAAAATATATAGGAATTTACTGTGAATTTATTTTTAAAGCATACATTATATTTAATATTTTATACTGTGTTAATTATGAATAAGTCATATTCTGATTGGACTACCGTTGAATTTATACAAAATGATGGTTCAAGTATAGGAATAGCTGAAGGTGCAGATAGCTGGTTTCTCAATGCACCCGCATTTAAGTTTGATTTTAAGAACCTAGAGCCTGGTAAATACAGAATAGCTCTTTATGATGGTAAATCATGTTTAGAATATGGAATTTCAGCAGAAATTAGTAACCCAAAACTAAAAAGTTGGCATACTTCAAAGTTATTAATTATAGAAGCTAATCAAGAAGGAATATTTAATACCACTCTAGGCATTAAACCAGAAGTCTTTAATGAAGATTCTAGAAACTTAATATCTATTAGCAGTCTTAGAGGTTTCCCTTTACTGCTATTTAAAGTTAACAATGATGAATTAATTGCTTGCGGAGTTGTTCCTCTAATAAATTAAATTTTAAAACTATAAATTTTTTGCAGGCAATCTCCACCAACCTAAAAATTCAATAGTATTCTCTCCAGCAGTAAAAATTTGCTCCATATGTAGTCTAGCAGTGCCACTAATTCCTGAATATTTACCAGTACCAGACATAAAATCTAATCTTCCTTCACATCTTACATCTGTCGAAACAGTTGCTCCGCTTGAACATTCTAATTTTGCTACAATTGATTCATTGTTCTTATCTTTTATTACACAATATCCAGATACATTTTCCATTTGTGCAAACCCACAACTAAAACCTCTTCCTGGAGCAGCATACGCAGTAACTTTACAATCTATGAAACCTCCGTCTAAGTTTCCTGCACTATTAATAAAAGCAGAAAAACTAGACATAGCTATAATAGTTTCTCCTATAACAACTTCATTTACTTCCGGCTTATCAATATATTCTGCTACTAGAGATATTTCTTCTGCATCCTCAGGAATAGTTGAGCTATTTGAGAATGCAATTTCTGAATTTATAAATATAGAAATAAATACAATATAAAATAATTTAAACAATTTTTTTCCATTAAAAATATTGATGCCTATAATAACATATCGCATAATGACTTATGATCAAACTTTCTGCAAATTTATCATTTTTATTTACTGAGCTGCCATTTGAAAAAAGATTTAATGCTGCCTCAGATATAGGTTTTAAAGCAGTTGAATTTTTATTTCCATATAATTATCAAATAAATAATATTAAATCTTGGCTAGAAGAAGCAAACTTAAAATTAATTTTATTTAATTCCTTTCCTGGTAATTTAGAAAAAGGAGAAAAAGGAATTGCATGCCTCATGGGAAGAGAAAATGAATTTAAAGAAAAATTTAGCATAGCATTAGAATATGCAGAACAATTAAAGTGTCCTTTTATACATATAATGCCAGGAATTGAATTAGATGAAAAATATAGGAATAAATACAGAGATATATTTAAAAAAAACCTTAGCTACGCAGCTAATTTGTCTAAAGAAAAAAACATAACTATTTTAATAGAAGCTATTAATGATAAAGATATACCCTCCTATCATCTTAATTATGTATCTGATGCAATAGATATTATTGAAGAATTAAAACATCCATACCTAAAACTTCAGTTAGACTTATACCACGCACAAATAATGAGTGGTAATTTAACTAGTATAATTGAAAAAAGTGTTAGTTATACAAAACATATACAAATTGCATCTCCTCCATATAGGTATGAACCAGACAAAGGAGAAATTAATTATCAATTTATTTTTAGCATAATAGAAAAATTAAAATATGATGGCTATATAGGCTGTGAATATAATCCTTCAACAAACACTAGTGATAGTTTCAAGTGGGCAAAAAAATATTTAATATAAAGTAATAATATGATTAAAATTTATAAAATTAAAGGTGATAGTATGTTACCTGAATATAAAAACAATGATTATTTAATTGTACTTAGATTATTTAAAGAAAACTTTATAAAAAAAAATAGAAATACTGTCTTCTTTCACTCTAAGTTAGGTTTACTAGTAAAAAGAATTTCCTCTGTTAATTATAAAGAAAAATCTTTTTATGTTAGTGGCAATAATAATCTTAGTATTAAAAGTAAAATGCTAGGTAAAATAAATTTTTCTCAAATTGAAGGTTTTCCTATACTTCATATAAAAAGCTTAAATTAAGCTTATAAATTATCTTCTTGGTGTTTATGCTTATGTTTTTCTTCTTTATCTAAAGCATAATTATCATGAGCAAAACTCAAATTATATATAAAAGAAAAAATGATTATCATTAAAATTTTCATAAGTTACTCCTTATTGATTAAAATTAGGAAATATTATTTGTAAATTTGGCATACAGTGATAAGGTTTTTTCGTATATTCAATACCTTTAATCTTCCAAAATATTTCTGCAAAATTATTTAATTTTTCTACCAAATTTCTTGAAGATTCTACATCAATATTCTGCTTACATTTTGATGCTAGTAACATTATTTCATGAACTAGATTATGTATTTCTGGATATGAATTAAATTGTGGTTCTTTAAAAAAGTCACCCCATATAATTCTAATTTCATGTTTTACTAACTCTGCTGAACGCTCTTTCTCTGCTACCATTCGGCTTATCTTGTTTTGAAAGTGCATATCTCTATTATCATTATGGTCTTTAGCTTCGTGTTCACCTAATTCTGTAATAGTATCCATCATTCTTGCTACTGTCATAGCCGCTATTTGAGCTGGAATAGGATCATAAATTCCACATGGTATGTCACAATGTGCTTTTACTTCTTGAAAAGAATATAACTTATCTAATTTATCTAATATCGAATAAAACATTTTTAGCCTCATTTAATTAATTTAAAAATATATATATAACTAAAAATTAATGAGAATGA
>JAYGEJ010000150.1:0-2294 GCA_046582425.1 Alphaproteobacteria bacterium | reverse complement strand
TACTGCAAGCCATACAACTTTACAGAAAATAGTAAGTGATGGAATTGCTAGAGGCGATTTAATTCCTCTTGTAACAAAAAGAGGGGATAAAAGGCAATCTATTTTCACTGCTAGCGATAGTATGTGCAAGGCTTATAAGAATATAAAAGACTGGACAGGCTTTTAGTTTCTTATTTATTCTTTTATATAATTTACTAATTTGTGTTCATAGTTAATTCAAAATTATTTATCAACATTTCACTAGCGGTAAATAATGAATGCCTTCTGTCTCCATTCTTAGGTTTTATTGGAACAAGTTCTTTTCTAAAAATACCATCAGATACTATTTTTTGAATAGTAGTATGACTTGCTGAACATATGTTATGAACTACTCTCATTGGCACATGGCTTTGAGTACTATTATCCATAGTATATTCTAATGGCAGTTTATTTAACTTACTAGCAATAGCTAATAAAGCAATAATTTGGTGGTCAAGAGATAAATTCCACCATCTGGTGGTACTATGTAATGGAAGTCTTCCAATTTTTACAGCTTTTTCTAAACTATATATAACATCTGGCTCTATTATATTATTTTCTTCTGTTAATTTTTCATTTGTATTTAAGTCAAGCATATGACGATCCTTTAAAATCCATTAAAAAAAATACCTCTTTAATTTTATATTAATTACAACATGTATTTAATTAATATAATACATTATGTATATAATTAATAATTAATAAAAGCAAATAGTAAATGATACTTTTTTACAGCTAAATTTATGACAAGAATATTGTTATAGTTTTAGTAATCTTTTTTAATATATATTATATATATGCTTTATTTGTAAGACATTTAATCTTTTAAATTTACCTAAATTGTATCATTAATGTAACTAATTTTTGATGGTGTTGCATTTAAGCAATACTTAAACAATAAAAGGGAGGTAATAATGAAAAAGATAATTATAAGTATAGTTACTTTACTTTCATTCTTAACTATAAGTATAGCTCAAGCAGATGTAAAAATAGGTGGTTTTATGCAATCTATATCAGCTATGGGTGACGATATTGATGGTGGTATATCTGAAAAATTTACAAGACTTTCTATGGGCGCTGATACAACTATAGATAATGGTTGGACTGTTGGTGGCTCATTTGCTATGGAATTTAGTTCAATAAGTACTGGAGAAAATTCACCATATCTACCTACTGCAAATTCTATGTTTGTACAAACAGATATGGGTACATTTACAATAGGTGATGCAGGAGATGCTGTGACTATAACAATTCCTAGAGTTGGTGCATTAGGACCAGGAGCAGGTCATGATGGTGGTTACCATGCTATGTTTGATAATGGCATGTTAGCTTCTGAAGGTGTTAGATTTGCTGAAGCATATTATGCTATGTCAAATTCTAGAGTTACATTTCAAATGCCATCTGTAAATGGTTTTAGTGCTGCTATTTCATACACGCCAGATATGTCATTTAATTCTAAATCAGGTATTACTAGAAACCAGGGAGTATTTTCAGGTGCTCATGGTGAGACTGCTCATATAGCTGTTAAATATTCTGGTGAAATGGATGGAATGTCTTATGATATAGGCCTGGGAAGCATTAATGGTAATTCTCAAAGTGTATCCGGTACTAATACTATGAATGATCTAGCAGTTTTTACTGGATCTGTTCAAGTAACTATTGGTAGCACAACATTCGGTTTCCATGGTTATGATAATGGCGAAAGTTTTGGTTCTTCAGCTGATGCTATAAAAGCTAAAGATAATGGCTATACTGTAGCCTTTAATCATAATATGGGTAATATGTCGATTGGTGGCGGTTATACTGTCATGGAAAAAGTTAGAGGAACGCGCGCGCAAGCAGCAGCTACAACTCAAACTTCAGCTCCAGCAGGTGCAGTGCGTAAAGATGAATCAACATATATTGGTGTAGGTTATAATATGGGAGGAGGAGTAAATACTTTTCTTCAACTTATGCAAGATGACCACACTGATGGAGACCCAACAAATACAGAAGCTGATCCACAAATGTTAATTTTTGGAATGTCATTAGGCTTCTAATATTTGAAGAAATTAATAATTAATTTTGAGTATCCTCCAAAGAACACAAGATTAATATTAATATGAAGAGGCAGTTTTATAAAGCTGCCTCTTCTTTTTATTAATAGATTATTGTCACGTTTATTGCAGTAAAAATATACTGTCTAAAAGACTAACTTTATATCAATCATTTCATCTTTTAAAAATAATAATATCATTTAAATTCTTAATCATGTTGTAATTGTGCAACAAAAAAAA
>JAYGEJ010000166.1:0-1534 GCA_046582425.1 Alphaproteobacteria bacterium | reverse complement strand
TTGGTAGAGAGGATATTACTTGTTTGTTTGTTGGTGATAAACAGGGGAGAAACAAGTATTGTAATGAATTAAATTTACATATTGATAAATTAGGATTAACAAATAATTTTAGAATTATTGCAAACCAAATTGATATGGCAGTAATATATAAGTTAGCAGATGTTGTCGTTTCTGCTTCTACTGACCCTGAAGCTTTTGGAAGAGTCGTTGCTGAAGCACAAGCAATGGGTAGACCAACAGTTGGAGTTAATCATGGCGGCGGACCAGAAATAATAATAAAAGATGTAACTGGTTGGTTATATCAACCAGATGATGTAATAGACCTGTCAGATAAATTATCTAAAGCACTAGCATTAGATGATTTAGAAAGAAAAATAATGGCTTCAAAAGCTATAGAAAGAGCTGTATTAAATTTTAATAATGAAACAATGTGTTTGAAAACTTTAAAAGTTTATTCAGAACTAATAAGTAGTAATAGTGAATATGAAAAATAATATATTGGTTATTAAGCATGGTGCTTTTGGGGATATTATTTTAGCAGGTGCTGCAATGAAAGCAATAAGAAGCTATCATAAAAATGATTACATTATTTGTCTTACAACTATTAAATTTGAGAAATTATTAAAGTCTTCTCCATGGTTTGATATGGTTGTAGTTGATTCTAAACCTAAATTGTATAATGTTAAAGATTGGAGGGTGTTAAAATCTTTTTTTAATAAATTTCAATATAAAAATATTTATGATTTGCAAACTTCTTATAGATCTAATTTATATTTTTATTTATTTTTTATTTATAAAAAAACACATTGGTCTGGTATTGCAATAGGCAGTAAATATAGACAATTAAATAAAGATAGAAAACTTTTACACACACTTAATAGACAAAAAGATCAATTAGAATTTGCTGGAATAAATTATGATCACTTGCCAGATTGGAAATGGCTAGCTAAAAATTATGAAAATAGAAGTCTTTTGCCCAGAGATAAATTTGTAATTATTGTTGCAGGTGCAGCAAAACATAGAATAAATAAAAAATGGCCTATTAAAAATTTTTCTAAATTAATTGAATGCTTATCAAAAATAGGCATTCAGTCTATCTTATTAGGAGGAAAAGAAGAATTCAATAATTTTAATAATATTATTGAATCTTTAGAAAACTCAATAAAAATAATACCTGCAAACTATGCTGGTAAAACTTCCTTTAAAGATATTGTATTTTTAAGTTCTTATGCGAAATGTGCTATTGGCAATGATACAGGTCCTATGCATCTAATTTCATCATGTGGATTGAATACGATAGCTTTATTTGGCTCCGGGTCTAATCCAGATTTATGTGCACCAATTGGTAAAAATGTTACTATTATCAAAAAAGATGAAATAAGTGATATAAGTGTAGATATAGTATTTAATAAAATTAAAAATGTAGTAATACATTGAAAATTTTAAAAAACAATATATAGATATATTTCAAGTATGTTTATTTAAATAAATTTTTGTTTGTTTTTATAATAGAAATATGTAATTTTTGATCGTT
>JAYGEJ010000165.1:0-1540 GCA_046582425.1 Alphaproteobacteria bacterium | reverse complement strand
TACGGCTGATCATAGAGCTACTAAATCAGCAATAAGAATATTAGAGCTGGGAGGTACGGCAATTGATGCGGCTATATCTGCTCAAATGGTATTAAATTTAGTAGAACCTCAGTCTTCAGGTATAGGTGGAGGGGGATTCATATTATATTATGATGCTAAAACTAAGAACATATATGCGTGGGATGGAAGAGAAAAAGCACCTATGAATTTTTCTGAAAAGGCTTTTTTAAATTCTGATGGAAAAAAGAAGGGTTTTATAGAAGCGGTTTCTGGAGGATTGGCAGTTGGAGTTCCATCCTTAGTTACTATGCTAGAAAAAGCACATAAGGTTCATGGAAATATGCAATGGAAACTACTATTTGAAGATTCCATTAAGTTATCTACAGAAGGTTTCATAGTTGGAAAAAGACTATCAAAACTTACTTCTAGAGCACCTCACTTAAAGAATCATAATACTGCTAGAGAGTATTTTAATATTGATAATGGAGGCTTGTTAGAGGGAACATTAAAGAAAAACCTAAAATTTGCGGATACTTTAAAATTAATTAGAGATAATGGTTCTAAGGCGATGCTGACTGGGGAATTAGCAGATAATATATTTACTACAGTGTCAGAACATAAAAATAGTCCAGGACTAATGATAAAGAAAGATTTTAGTTTTGTTAAACCAGTTCTTACTGCGCCCATATGTGGAAAATACAGAAAGTGGAAAATTTGTGGAATGGGACCTCCAAGTTCAGGAGGAATAACTGTTTTACAGATTTTAGGAATCTTAAATAATTTTAAACTATCTTCAGATAACCCTAATGATCCAGAAGTATGGCATTTATTTTTAGAGGCTGCTAAGTTGGCCTATACAGATAGAGGTTATTATATTGCTGATAATGATTTTATTGATGTCCCTATAGAACTTATGCTTGATGAAAAATACTTAAAAGAGCGGTCTAAGTTAATTAAAAAAACTAGTATTATTTCTAATCCACAAAAAGGAAAATTTAATAATGATAATACAAAATATTTAGGAATAGATTCAACAAGTGAAAAACCTTCTACAACCCATTTATCTATAATAGATAAATATGGAAATGCTTTAGCTCTTACTTCCTCTATAGAGTTTATGTTTGGAAGTGGTTTAATGACATCAGGATTTTTATTGAATAATCAGATGACGGATTTTTCCTTTTATCCTAAAGATAAGGAAGGTAATTTAATTGCTAATCGCCCTCAGGGAAAAAAGAAACCACGCTCTTCAATGTCTCCTACATTAGTATTTGATTCTGAAGGAGAACTCCGAATAATATTAGGTTCACCAGGAGGATCTCAAATCATATGTTATGTCGCAGCATCTTTAGTTAGAGTAATAGATCTAAATATAAGACTAGAAAATATTACAGAACAACCTAACATCTGTAACAGAGGCTTTAAATCCGATATAGAATCAGGAACTATAGGAGATATATTGACAAATGGGTTAGAGAATAAAGGTCATAAAATTAATAGGAAAAATATGACAAGTGGTATACATATGATTTATAAAGAT
>JAYGEJ010000147.1:0-2014 GCA_046582425.1 Alphaproteobacteria bacterium | reverse complement strand
TGGAAAGAGAGCTCAAAGTAAATATATTAGAAATGTAATTAGTATTATAATAAATTATAAATCAAAAAATGGAAAAAATATTTTTTATAACAATAGTAATTCTTCAGAAATATATTCTAAAGCATGGTGGTTAATTTAAATTTTTTTAATTAATAAAGATACCCAATTTTCTATTTTATATTCCAACTCTAGTATTAACCCCATTGCTCTAAATTTGTTAAGTATCATAAATTTTTGACTCTGAATTATACCTGAAATAATTACTCTACCATTTTTATCTAATTTTTTATTTATTAATTTAATATTTGTTAAAATTGGTTTTGCTAAAATATTTATCACGATAATATCATATTTCAATTTATTGACATGATTTAATCCATTTCCTTTTTTAACATTAATAAATGGATACAAAAAATTTAATTTTGCATTTGAAATCGAAGTTTTTATAGCCTGTTTATCTATATCAATTAATTCTACTTTTTTCTTCCATAATTTAGCCATAGTTATACCTAGGATCCCTGATCCAGAACCAATATCAATTAAATTATTATTTTTAATATTTTTTCGTAAGTAAATTTTATTTAGTAGATAAATAATACCTTTAGTTGAAGGGTGGTGTCCTGTTCCAAAACCAAGTCCAGGAGGTATAATAATACTTTTATAAATATTAAATTTTGTTATATTTTTGCTTTCTAAGAATATAAAGCGCGCAATATTCACTGGTTTTAGTGGTTTGATATTATTTTTGTAAATATTTTTAATATTATTTCTTTTTAATAATATATTTTTTTGCTTAATTTTAAAATTTATTACTATTGTTTGTAGTAAACTACTTTTAGGTTTTTTGATGAAAAATGCATAAGTCTTATAAGATTTTGGCCAAAATAAAGTAGACTTTTTTTCTGAATCTAAAGATGTAATAGTTGCATTATGAGCAATAAGGAATTCTTCAATATTTTCTCTATATTGGTCATTTAGTTTGAGTTCCAATACCCAAATAAATTTCAATGTCTTTCTATATTTTTTCTATAAAAGTTAGTATTAATTTTTTTTCTCCTGCTTTTTCAAAATCAACTGTAGCTTTATCTCCATCAATCTCTATTATTTTTCCATATCCAAATTTTTGATGAAAGATTCTTTCCATTAATTTAAAATTACTATCGTTATTGCCATATTTATTATCTTCATAGTGATTTATTACTTTTTTACTGTTTTCCATCAACCATTCAGAGGCTATTGAAGACTTAAAATTATAGTTATTAGAGAATGAAGAAAACCTATTAATATTTTTTTCAGGAAGTTCATCTAGAAACCTTGATGGTATGCAGTCTATCCACTGACCATGAGTTAATCTAGAATTTGCATTAAATATCCATACATCACTTTTAGCACGAGTAATACCTACATATGCCAACCTTCTTTCTTCTTCTAAGCCACTTTCTCCGTTTTCATCTATAGACCTTTGGTTGGGAAATAAACCTTCTTCCCATCCTGGTAAAAACACTAATGGAAATTCTAGGCCTTTCGCTGCGTGAAGAGTCATTATTTTAGCAGTTTCTAGATTTTGATTATTAGCTCCTTCCATAACAAGTTGAATATGTTCTAAAAAGTTTTGAAGTGATTCAAATTCATCTATTGCATTTACTAATTCTTTAAGATTATCTAATCTTCCAGGAGCTTCTATAGAGCGATCTTTTTTTAGCATTTTTATATAACCAGATTCTTCTAAAACAATTTCTACAAGTTCACCTAATTTTTTTCCTACTAAGTCAATTCTCCATTTATCTAAATTTTTAGAAAATAATCTAATAGTCGAAGTTACTTTTGAGCTTAGTTCATCAGTTTCAGATAATTTTCTTCCTGCCATTTCTAAGCTTAATTTACTAGATCTAGAATATTGCTCAATCTGTCTAATAGTTTTGTCACCTAACCCTCTTTTAGGCTTATTAATTATTCTTTCATAAGCTAATTGATCGTCAGATGAATTAATTAATCTTAGATAAGCAATAGCATC
>JAYGEJ010000087.1:0-3225 GCA_046582425.1 Alphaproteobacteria bacterium | reverse complement strand
CAGATGCTTCAGACATCACCTTAGTAATAGCAGCTGTTAAAGTAGTTTTTCCATGATCAACATGGCCTACTGTACCTATGTTTACATGGGGTTTATTACGCTCAAATTTTTCTTTAGCCATTCTCTTATCTCCGTCTTATAATTACTATAATTAAGCCATTTTCTTTTTAACTTCTTCAGCGATCATTTCAGGGCATTGTTCATATTTTTCAAAAAACATTGAATAACTTGCTCTACCTTGAGTTAATGATCGTAGATTATTAACATATCCAAACATTGTAGCTAGAGGCACCATAGCTTTAACTAGAGTATTAACACCTTGTGGCTCCATACCTTGAACTTGTCCTCTTCTACTATTTAAATCTCCTATAACATCCCCAACAAAATCTTCTGGAGTAACCACCTCCACCCTCATTACTGGTTCTAATAATTTTGGCCCTGCTTTTTGTAGACCTTCTCTAAAACCGGCTCTTCCAGCTAATTCAAAGGCCATCACGCTAGAATCTACATCATGGAATGCTCCATCATATAACACAACTTTAACATCAGTTACAGGAAATCCAGCCACCACTCCAAAGGTCATAGCAGCACCAATACCTTTTTCTACGCCAGGAATATATTCTTTTGGAATATTTCCACCTACAACTTTATTTTCAAAATCTAATCCACAGCCTGGCTCGCCTGGTTTTATAACCATTTTAACTCTAGCAAATTGACCAGCGCCGCCACTTTGCTTCTTATGTGTATAGTCTATATCTGCATCAGTAGTAATAGTTTCTCTATATGCTACCTGAGGAGCTCCAACATTAGCTTCAACTTTAAATTCTCTCTTCATTCTATCTACTAAAATATCTAAATGTAACTCGCCCATACCTTTTATGATTGTTTGTCCACTATCATGATCTGAAGTAACTCTAAATGAAGGATCTTCAGCAGCTAATCTTCCTAAAGCGACACCCATTTTTTCTTGATCAGCTTTGGTTTTAGGCTCTACTGCAACTTCTATAACTGGATCAGGAAATTCCATCCTTTCTAAGATAATAGGTTTTGAAGACTCACATAAAGTATCACCAGTGGTTACATTTTTTAAACCTGCAATAGCAATTATATCTCCTGAACGAGCCTCTTTAACATCCTCACGATGATTAGCATGCATTAATAGCATTCTACCAATTCTTTCTTTATTTTCTTTAACAGTATTAAAAACTGTAGTACCAGCCTCCACTACTCCTGAATATACCCGGCAGAATGTTAATGAACCCACAAAAGGATCGTTCATAATTTTAAAAGCTAATGCAGAAAATGGAACTTCATCGTTTAATTCCCTATTCATTTCAGAATCATCTGATGGATTAATACCTTTAACTGGAGGTAAATCCTCAGGAGAAGGAAGAAAGTCAATAACAGCATCTAACATAGGCTGGACACCCTTATTTTTAAAAGCGGAGCCACATAAAACAGGCACAAAAGAACTGCTTAAAGTACCTTTTCTGATACATTTTTTTAGAGTTTCTATATCTGGTTCATTACCATCTAAATATGCTTCCATTGCTACATCATCCTGCTCAACAGCTATCTCAATCATTTGTTCTCGCCACTTCTTAGCATCATCTAACAAAGCATTATTAATATCTTCAACTACAAATTCTGCACCTAAACTTTCGTCTTTCCACCGAAGTTGTTTCATTTCTAATAAATCTATTAAACCTAAAAAGTCTGACTCAGCTCCTAAAGGAAGCTGAATTACTAAAGGTGTGGCACCTAACCTAGTTTTCATCATATCTACACAACGAAAGAAATCTGCTCCAGTCCTATCCATTTTATTAACAAAACACATTCTTGGAACATCGTATTTATCTGCTTGTCTCCAAACAGTTTCGGATTGAGGCTCTACTCCTGCTACTGAATCAAATACACATACTGCTCCATCTAATACTCTTAAAGACCTTTCAACTTCGATAGTAAAATCCACATGGCCAGGCGTATCGATAATATTTATTCTGTGATCTTTCCAAAAAGCAGTAGTTGCAGCTGAAGTTATTGTAATTCCTCTTTCCTGTTCCTGTTCCATCCAATCCATAGTTGCAGCGCCATCATGAACTTCACCGATTTTATGGGATTTACCAGTATAATAAAGGACTCTTTCTGTCGTAGTAGTTTTTCCAGCATCAATATGGGCCATAATTCCTATATTTCTATATCGGCTTATTGGAGTTGTTCGTGCCATTCTATTAAATCCTTATATTACCATCTATAATGAGCAAACGCTCTGTTTGCTTCTGCCATCTTTAAAGTATCTTCTCTTTTTTTAATAGCTACCCCACGATTTTGGGAAGCATCTAAAAGCTCGTTAGCAAGTCTTTCTAACATAGTTGCCTCTGACCTTCCACGTGCTGCGCCTATTATCCATCTAATAGCAAGAGCTTGTCTTCTCTCAGGTCTAACTTCTGTAGGTACTTGATAAGTTGCCCCACCTACTCTTCGAGATCTTGTCTCTATTTGTGGTTTAACATTCTCAATGGCTTCTTTAAAAACTTTAAGAGACTCTTGACCTGTTTTCTCATTTATTTTTTCTAAAGCACCATATAACAATTTTTCTGAAATAGCTTTTCTTCCATGTTGCATTAAACTATTAGAAAACTTAGAAACTATTATATCTCTATACCTTGGGTCAGGTATTAATTCACGTTTTTGTGCTTTACGTCTTCTTGACATTATTTTCCCCTACTTAGGCCTTTTTGAGCCATATTTAGAACGTCGCTGACGTCTATCAGAAACACCTTGCGTATCTAATGTTCCTCTAATAATATGATATCTTACACCAGGTAAATCTTTAACTCTACCACCTCTTATCATTACTACTGAATGTTCTTGTAAATTATGACCCTCTCCTGGGATATAACTAGTAACTTCAAAGCCATTAGTTAATCTTATTCGAGCCACTTTCCTTAATGCTGAATTTGGTTTTTTAGGGGTAGTTGTATAAACACGAGTACATACTCCTCTTTTTTGAGGACAAGCCTCTAAAGCTGGTACTTTATTTCTTTTTATAGGAACCTTACGTCCCAGTCTAACAAGTTGGTTTATGGTCGGCATCTACATTTCCAATCAATTTTTATTGGCTATTTTCCTAAAAAAAACATAATAAATTCGAAGGCCGGATATTACGTTCGAATAAAGCGTCCGTCAACAATTATATTACTTTTATTTATTAAAAATTATATC
>JAYGEJ010000025.1:0-2822 GCA_046582425.1 Alphaproteobacteria bacterium | reverse complement strand
AAACTTATTTAATCCTTATTATACTATTAATAATGGAAATAAAAGAACAGACTTACTAAATATTATAAGAGCAAACCATACTTATTATCCTGACACTTTAAAAATACCTATTAATGAAAAAGGAAGATTATCCTTTAAATTAGATCAGATAGCTCCCTTTAATGGTATTAAAGATTTTAATGCGCATGATGCATTAGGAGATGCTGTGGCAACAATTAAATTAGCTGAAATTATTAATTTGCAAAACCCTAAGATGTGGGAGGCCAGTCTTTTAACAGCTAGCCGTGAAAGCGCCAATAATGAAATAGAAAATAACAAACTCTTTTGTATAACTGAGACATTTTTTGGAAAAATTATGCCTTTTGTAGTATCGTTTATATGTTATCATCCAGTTTATAAGTGGGCACAATGTTTTGACTTAAAGCATGACCCTGAAGATTATATCAATTTGAACGAAAATTCTTTAGAACATTTTATGTCTAAAAGTCCTAAAATAATTAGATCTATTAGAAGCAATAAAAGCCCAATTATAATGAAATCAAATTTTATTTCACACATAGATGCGTATAAACATATTTCAAGTGCAGAATTATTTAAAAGGGCTAATATCATTAATTCTAATTTAGAGTTCAAACTTAAAGTTGAGAAATTATTAAATAAGCAAGCTTTAGAAAAAGAAGATTTTATATCTCAAGAGGATATTAATTTTGAGGAAACAATTTATCAATCTTTCTCCAATAACCATGAAAAAGTAATAATGGAAGAATTTCATATCGCTAGATGGGAAGATAAAATAAAAATAGCAAATAAATTTAAGGAAGAAAGAAATTACTATTTTGCTGAAAAACTAATTTATGAAGAAAACCCTTCATTACTTCCTGAAGAAATATTTAATAAAATTAATCGTAGAATTGCAAAAAAAATTTTTAGTACTGATGACGAAAAGTGGAATACTATTCCAAAGGCTTATAAAGAAATAGATGACTTGAGAGCTCAATATGAGGATGAAAATGATCAAGGCACCCTAAATAATTTAAATAACTTAAATAATTTAATTGAAGATATTGAAAAAAAATACCAAGATGTTTAATGTAATATAAATTCATAAATTAAGGAATGTTTTAAATGAGTACTATAGAAATATCAGATGACACATTTGAAGAAAATGTTATTAAAAAAGGTCAACCTATTATTGTAGATTTCTGGGCGGAATGGTGTGGGCCTTGTAAACAAATAGGTCCTATACTTGAAGAAATATCCGAAGAATATAGTGATAAGATTACTATTGGTAAGCTAGATGTAGATGAAAACCCTGAAACTCCTGGAAAATTTCAAATTAGAGGCATACCTACTATGCTTCTATTTAATAATGGTGAACTAATAGATACAAAAGTAGGTATGTCATCAAAAACAGATTTGACTGAATGGATTGATAAAAATATTTAAAATGTATTTAATCTCATAGTTTCACCTACCAGATATAAAGAGCCAAAAATTAAAATTTTTGAATTACTTAAAATTAGATCTGATTTAAGTGCTTCTTTAAGAGAACTCTTACTATAAGATTTTATTTTTAGATTACTAGCTATATTTTTTAATTCATTTTCAGATAATGAATTTTTATTATCAATTGGAATACATATAATATATTTAATATGTTTTTTTAAAATAAATAAAATATCTTTAGCCTCTTTATTCCTTAAAAATCCGCATATTAAAATAATATTTTTTATTCTTTTAGATAAAATCCAATTTTTTATTGCTTCAGCACCTGCAATATTGTGACCTCCGTCTAACCAAATATTTGTCGAATTAGGAATATATTTTTTGATTTTTCCTGTATTAATCTTTTCTAATCTTCCAGGCCAATAAGTAGTTTTAATACCATTACTAATGTCATCTATTCTAACCTTAAACTCCGAGCATAATATTAAAGCTGTAGCAGCTAATAAAGCATTAATGATTTGATGTTTACCTTCGAGAGAAGGTATAGGAAAAAAATAATCTTCATCTCCTAGACCATTTATTATAAAGCCATTTTTAAAAATACTAAAAAAAGATTCATTATTACAAATAATTAATTTTGATTTACTTTTTTCGCATTTATTTATTAATACTTTTTTTACTTCTTCTGATTGAGGAGCCGATATACATGTTATTCCTTTTTTAATAATACCAGCTTTTTCTTTAGCTATTGAAGATAGGTTATTTCCCAAAAAATCAGCATGATCTAATGAAATGCTAGTTAAAATTGTTAGAATAGGATTTTTTATTACGTTAGTAGCATCAAGCCTTCCTCCTAATCCAGTCTCAATTAATGTTACATCTGCTTCTACTTTAGACATTACTAAAAAAGCTATGCAGGTTAGTAGTTCAAACTGTGTGATATGTTCTTGTTCGTTGATTTTTTCACAATGATTGAGAGCGCTATTTAACTCTTTATAAGTAATCTGATTGTTAGCTATTATAAATCTCTCGATCACTTCAATTAAATGAGGAGATGTGTAAACATGAACTTTTTTTCCAGCACATTTTAATGAATTATATAAAAATGCAATTGTTGAACCTTTACCATTTGTTCCAGCCACATGAATTACTGGCGGTAGTTTTAAATGAGGATTATCTAACCTAGATAATAATCTATTAACTCTATCAAGAGAAAGATCAATCACTTTAGGGTATTTAGAAGTTAGTCTTTCTAATCTGTCTAAAAATTTACTATTCATGAATAATTAGATATTCTCTCATTATTCTTATTATTTTGTAAAAGAAAAATAGTATTTGAAATAGCAGCTTTTAAGTTTTTTCTTGGAATAACATCA
>JAYGEJ010000018.1:0-7805 GCA_046582425.1 Alphaproteobacteria bacterium | reverse complement strand
TAATTTACATCCAGTTCAATGTGTAATGATCTCACCTGAGTCTTCCGGTTGGTTTAGAAAGGAAATAAATTCAGTAGAGGACTTAAAAGGATTAAAAATGAGATTCTTTGGATTAGGAGCTAAAGTAATGGATAAGGTTGGCGTATCTACTCAACTTTTAGCAGGAGGTGATATTTATCCTGCATTAGAACTAGGAACAATTGATGCAACTGAATTTGCAATGCCTTCAATTGATATCGACTTAGGTTTTTATCAAATTGCAAAACATAATTATTTTCCAGGTTGGCATCAACCTGCTTCAGCACTTGAATTACTTATAAATTTAGATAAATGGAATGCTTTATCTGAAACTCAAAAAGCTCAAATAGAAGCTACATGTTCGGAAAGTGTAGTAAAAGGATTAGCCATGGCTGAATCAAGACAACCAGATGCATTAAAGAGGCTTCAAGAAAAAGGTGTAACGCTTCATCGATGGCCTGATGAAACACTTGAAGTTCTAAGAAACGCATGGAACGAAGTCGTAAAAGAAGAAGCAGCTAAAGATGAGGACTTTGCAAAGGTCTGGGCCTCTCTAAGTACATTCAGGGAAAGCTATAAAATTTGGAAAGATCTAGGTTTTGTAGATTGATAATTGTTTAAGACCATATCTAAATTGATATGGTCTTAAATCTCGCTTTATAGGTTTATATGAAAGATTTAGGTAATAAAGATACTATTGCTAAACTAAAAACTATGTTTTTAGGCTACCCTCAATCAACATTAGGTATTGATAAAGTATTGTTCTTAGATACCACTAATGGAATTGCATCTGCAAAATATATAGCACGCGAAAAAATGTGTCATTCAGGAGGAATAGTTCAAGGTGGATTTGTTACAGGTTGGATTGATGCTATTATGGCATTAGCTTGTATGGGTAAATGTGGACCAGATGTTCTAGTTTTAACATTAGAAATTAAAATAAGCTTTTTAAATTCTGCTAAAGTTGGAGAAATCATATCTACTGCCAAAGTAATCAAAAATACTAAATCAATAGCATTTTTAGAAGGAAAAATTGAAGATACAAATGGGACATTAATAGCTACAGGAACATCTACTGCAAAATTAAAACATAATTTTTATAAAAATTAGTTAACTATTTTATATAGCCTAGATCATGCCATATTGCATAATCTTCTCTAAAGTTTCTAATTGAGTCCCACACATATTTAAATTGAGCATTCTTTGAAGCTTCCTCTTCTACCACTATATCCCAATTCTTTTTATATAAATCCATCATTTCAGGTGACCATTTATGAATTTTAACGCCTAATTTTTTTAATTTAATAATAGCTTCTAATTGAACCGCTTCGCTTTTAGCTAAACTATCTAAAAACATTTCTGCACATGTCATTTCTATTTGTGTTTGTTGAGCTAAACTTAACGAGTTCCATAAATCTAAATTAATTATTAAATCTCCTAAACTTGCTGGCTGATGCCATCCTGGAAAATAATAATTATCTGCAATTCTATGGAAACCTAATTCTAAATCCATAGCAGGCATTCCATATTCCGTAGCATCAATAGTTCCTAATTCTAAAGCAGGGTATATGTCTCCTCCAGCCATTAATTGAGTAGATACTCCCAATTTTTCCATTACTTTTGCGCCTAAACCTAAAAATCTCATTTTTAAACCTTTTAAATCATCTATTGAATTTATTTCCTCTCTAAACCAACCTGATCCTTCAGGTGAGGTTGCCATACAGTGGATAGAATGGATATTATGAGATCTATATATCTCTCTAAATATTTCGTTTCCTCCTCCATATCTTAACCAAGCAATATATTCGCTTGGATCAGGACCAAATGGAAAGGTAGTGAAAAACTGTAAAGCTGGAACTTTTCCAGCCCAAAATGCAGGTGATGCCCATCCAGCATCGACTCCACCACTTGACACAGCATCAAATATTTCCATAGGTGGAACAAGCGCACCCGGCTCAAAATATTTAATATTTATATTACCAGAAGAAATTTCATTAATTTTCTTACTTAACTTTAATCCTGTTTCACCCAGAATAATTAAACTTGAAGGAAAAGCAGCTGCCATCTTAATATTAATTTTTTTTACACTATTTACTTTATTAGAAAGTTTATTTTCCTCTACTTCTTTACAAGAAAGGATTAGAGTTCCAATTAGTAAGATAATTAAATAATTAAATAGTTTCATTAATTCTTCCTAATAAAATGTTGAAGCTTTATGGTAAACTCTTTTATGATTCATAATCAAATACTTTTATAAGTATTTGTGATACAATTGAAATTATTTATATTATAGAAATTAATTCATGAATTATAAAAATATTACTATAAATACTCCTGCTCTATTAATAGATAAGTCTGTACTGTTAGATAATATTAAAATAATGTCTAGCTACACTCAAAAAAATAGAATTAATTTAAGACCACATGCAAAGTCTCATAAAATTTCTGAAATTGCCAAAATACAAATTAAATATGGAGCAATAGGTATATGTGTCGCCACACTTTATGAAGCAGAGGTAATGTCTAAAAATAATATTCAAGGTATTTTAATAACCACACCAATTACTAATTTAAATAGTGAGAAGAGGCTAAGTAAATTAATAAAATTTTCTAAAAATTTAATGTTAATAATTGATAGTAGTTATGGATTAAATTTTTTAGAAAAAATAGCTATTAAAAACAAGATAAAGGTAAATGTCTTAGTCGATTGCGATATAATGGGAATAGGCACTAAAAAAATAAGAAGAACTGGTGCTAAAAATATAAAAGAGATTATTCGATTAGCCTCCTTAACAAATAATAATAAATATTTAAATTATATAGGTATAACAGCATATGCAGGAGATATTCAGCATATTAATAATTATAATAAAAGAAAAATTGAAACTAATATTAGGCATAATTACTTAAATAAAATTATTAACAAACTAAAAGAAGAAAATTTATCGCCAGAAATAATCTCGGGTGGAGGAACTGGATCATATGATATTGATACTAATAGAAAATTATTTACAGAGCTACAAGTCGGTAGTTATGTCTTTAATGATGTAGAATATGATAATGTTAATATTTACAAATCTAATGAAAATCCTTTTAAAACTGGATTATTTATTGCCTCTTCAGTTATAAGCATAATCGATAATTATAACTATATTATAGATGCAGGATTAAAAGCATTATCTACTGATTCTAAATATTTACCTAAACCAATAGGATCATTACCCAAACAAACTAAATATTCTTTCATGGGGGATGAACATGGTAAAATTACTTTACCAAAAAATAGCAGTAAAAGGTTAAAACATGGAGAAATTGTTATAATTCAGCCCTCGCATTGTGATCCTACAGTTAACCTTTATGATAAATGCTATTTGATTGAAAAAGATAAAATTTCTAAATCGTGGATAATTGATGCAAGAGGATATGGGTAAATTTTAAAAGCTATAATTCTTTAATCAAGTTTTTAGCTTTTTCAATATATAATCCATCTAAATGATTTTTTGGTTCGGCTTCTATAACTTTTGACAATAAATTTTTTGCTTTAACTCGATCTTTTTTAGAATCTAATAGCCACAAACCGTATGATATTTCATATAGAAATCCTATATTTTCTGCGTCTAAATTTAACGCATTTTCATAATGTTCTCTTGCCTGATCTGATGTAGCCCCATACAAAATCTTTGCCATGAAACCTGCTTTATCAACTATTTCAGCGTGCCAGGTTCCTTTAGAAATTTGTGCTGACACATTATTTGGATTAATTTTTATAGCTTGATCTAAGTGAAATGATATTTTTTCTGCATACCCATCCTTTAAAGCCCTGACTATTCCTATTAACTGACTATATCTGCCCATAGTGTGTGCAGCTTCTACATGCGCATTATCATCTAAGTTATCTATGTCTAACGCTAAAAATGCAAAATCTTTTGCTTTCTTAAATACTTGCATAGCTTCCTCACCATCAAGTAAAAAATGTCCGTAAATTGCTAAAGTGCGTGCTCTAAAAATATACGATTCAATAGATAAGATTTCAGAAGCTAAATTTACAGACTCTAAATACTTTCCCTTGTCATAAAGAATATTAGCATCTTTTAAGTTACTGTCTGAAGATTGTGCTAATTTTAAAAATAAAGCAAAAATAAAAATAATATAAGAGATTATTTTTATAAAAATTACTGATTTATCCATATTTATACTCCTATATTAAAACATAGCTGATATAAAATAAAATCATTATATAAAATAGTTTTTAGGGCATATAAAGTCTAATTATTAATATAAGTTAATTATTTTCTAAAACTGGTAATATGAATGTTATATAAAATTAAAGGTAATAAAAATTATATATTATTTTTTGCTTGTGTTGCTACAGCATTAGTAACTGTTGATTTAGCATGCATTTCCGTTGCACTTCCGAAAATGCTTGGATACTTCTCAGCAAGTAAAATAGAAATTGCTTGGGTTATTACAGTATATTCAATATCAACTGCAATATGTATTCCACTTTTGGGCTATTTATCAGAAAAAATAGGTAGAAAGAAAATATATTTAATAGGGATATTTGGTTTTTCTCTCTTTTCAGCTCTATCAGGCTTATCTCAAAATTTAGACCAGTTACTTATTTTTAGAACTTTGCAAGGAGCTTTTAGCGCACCATTAGTAGCTTCAAGTCAATCTATAATTATAGATGCATTTCCAGAAAAAGAGAGAGGAAAGGCCCTTTCATGGTGGACTTTAGGTTTATTAATTGGACCTTTAATTGGTCCTACATTAGGTGGATATTTTACAGAATATTATAACTGGAGATGGGTGTTTTTAATAAATGTGCCTATAGGACTTATAGCTTTTATTGGATCTTACTTTTGCTTAAATAATAATGAAATCAACAAAAATATTAAATTTGCTTTTTTAAGCTTTATGTTTTTAGCTTTAGGTGCATCATGCTTACAAATTGTTCTTGATAGAGGGCAAATATTAGATTGGTTTGCTTCAAATTTAATTACTAATTTATTAATAGCATCCATTTTATTTATATTAATGTTTTTTTTACAATATTTTATTAAGAGTAAAACTCTTTTTCCTAAAGAGCTTTTTAAAGACAGCAATTATATAGGTGGTTTGATATTCATATTCTTATTTGGTTTACTTTTAGTCCCTCCATTTATTCTTATGCCAGACTTTCTTTCAAATCTAGGTGGCTATCCAATTGATAAGATTGGATTAATATTAACTACTAGTGGAATTGGTGGAATGGCAGGAACCCTTATTGCTTCAAGAATATTATCATTTGGTTATTTTAAAACTATTATGATTATAGGTCTTTTTATTTATATGATTGGTCAATTTTATATGACAGCATGGAATACAGAAGTAACTATGCAAATGATGATGGTTAATGGAATTATTAGAGGAGTTGGTATAGGATTATTCTACCCTGCTTTAGCAACTATTACTTATGTAACGCTTCCTCCAAAATTCAGAGATCATGGAGCTAGTTTATATCAGTTTATTAGAAATGCAGGCTCAGCAGTAGCTATAGCAATTATAGTTATTTTAATGGACAGGTTTAATAAAATAAATATGTCAGAATTAAGTTACAGGATTAAAGATACATATAATAAAAATGAAGGATTATTAAATAATTACAATATCTATCCTTTAACTTCCAATGATACAAACCTATATATAAATTTAATTACTGAAGAATCACATTTAATATCATTTATTAACATAATGGTTTTATTAACTTATTTGCCATTGCTATTTTTTCCTTTCTTTCTATTATTTAAAAATAAATGAGGTAGAGAATGAAAAATAATAGATATATTCCTAAAGATCTTACTTTATATAAAAATATATTTTATGAAAACGTAAGATGGGGAGACACTGATGGATATAATCATGTTAACAATGTATCAATCTCAAGGTTTTTTGAAAGTGCTAGAGTTAATATTATAAGAAATTTAGAGACTGAGAAATATGGTTTTGTAATAGTAAATTTTAATATTAATTATATATCTCAAATTTTCTATCCTAGTAAAATAGAAATTGGATCTTATATTAGCAGAATTGGAAATAGCTCTATAGAATTTAACCAAGCTATATTCGTAAATAAACAATGTAAAGCTACAGCAATTAGTATACTTGCCTATGCAAATATTAAGAAGTCCAAGTCCTATAAAATATCTAATGATATGATCAAAAAATTACAAAATATTTATGGGGCGAGTGACGAGACTTGAACCCGCGACCCCCGGTACCACAAACCGGTGCTCTAACCAACTGAGCTACACCCGCCATATTATTTATGGATGTAATACTAAATATATATATAAAAAGAAACAAATATAATATTTTATTTGAACATATATAACATAAAGTGTTTAAAAATTAATCACATGTGATTATTTTTGCGACATTTTAAATATTATATGTTAATATAAATTAATTTTTTTAAGATTTTTCAATGTATTAATGTTGGCGCAAAACATGCTTATATTAATATTATAATAATTAATCTTTGAGGAGTTAAAAATGAAAAAAATTGAAGCTATTATAAAACCGTTTAAATTAGATGAAGTGAAAGATGCACTTCAAGAAGCAGGAGTTGATGGTATTACAGTTACTGAAGCAAAAGGTTTTGGTCGTCAAAAAGGACATACAGAACTTTACCGAGGTGCTGAATACGTAGTTGACTTTCTACCAAAACTTAAAATTGATATTATAATCGCAGACAATTTATTAGAACAAGCTATAGAAGCTATTCAAAAATCAGCCCATACTGGAAGAATCGGTGATGGTAAGATTTTTATTACTAATGTAGAGCAAGCAGTAAGGATTAGAACTGGTGAGACTGGTGATGCTGCTGTATAAGCAACAAAATATAATAAGGAATAAATAAAAATGGCTAAAAAAAATCAGAGTAAAAATACAGCTAAATCAATTATGAAAATGATATCTGACAAAGATATTGCTTTTGTAGATTTTAGATTTACTGATCCTAGAGGAAAATGGCAACATACAGCACAAACTGTAAGCTCTTTGGATGAGGATGTATTAAACGAAGGCATCATGTTTGATGGCTCTTCTATAGCAGGATGGAAAGCTATAAATGAATCAGACATGATTTTACAACCTGATTTTGATAGCGCTGTAATTGATCCTTTTACAGCACAACCTAGCTTGATACTCTTTTGCGATATAATAGAACCTAGTACGGGTAAGAGATACGATAGAGATCCAAGATCTACTGCAGTTAGAGCAGAAGAGTATGTCAAAGCATCAGGCGTAGGAGATACAGTCTATTTTGGTCCTGAAGCTGAATTCTTTGTTTTTGATGATGTTAAATGGAATGTTTCTATGAATAATACCGGTTATCAAATTGATTCGGAAGAAGGCCCATATAATTCTAATGCAGATTTTGATGGTGGTAATATTGGCCATAGACCTTCAGTTAAAGGAGGCTATTTTCCTGTTCCTCCGGTAGATTCTATGACTGATATAAGAGCTGAAATGGTTACTTCAATGATGGAAATGGGACTTCCTATGGAAAAACATCATCATGAAGTTGCACCTTCTCAAAACGAATTAGGTTTTAAATTTGGTCCTATGATTAAAGCAGCTGATTGGATTCAAATTTATAAATATTGTGTTCATATGGTTGCTCATTCATATGGTAAAACAGCTACATTTATGCCTAAACCTATAGTAGATGATAATGGTTCAGGTATGCATTGCCATCAATCTATTTGGAAAGGAAATACTCCTGTATTTGCTGGAAAAGGCTA
>JAYGEJ010000122.1:0-2932 GCA_046582425.1 Alphaproteobacteria bacterium | reverse complement strand
GAGGGTGAAGTTGGAACCTTTAAAGACAAATATTATTTAGATACTGATCCTCATAGATTTATAGAGGGTACTTTAATAGCCGCCCATGTAGTAGAAGCTGAAAAATGTTTTATATATATGAGAGATGAATATCCTGGAATAATTAAAATATTAAGAGAACAAGTAGAAAAATTAATTGAAATAGGTCTAGTAAAAAAAGACTTTATTGAGATAAGAAGAGGGGCTGGAGCTTATATTTGTGGAGAAGAATCTGCTTTAATTGAATCTGTTGAAGGTAAAAGGGGTATTCCAAGACACAGACCTCCATATGTAGCACAAAATGGAGTCTTCGGGCTTCCAACTTTGGTACATAATGTAGAAACTGTATATTGGATTAGAGAAATTTTTGAAAAAGGTTCTAAATGGTTTTTATCATTTGGAAAAAATAATAGAACTGGGTTAAGGTCTTTTTCTGTCTCGGGTTTTGTTAAAAGTCCTGGCGTAAAGTTAGCACCAGCAGGTATTTCGGTATCAGATTTAATTAAGGAATATTGTGGTGGTATGCTTGATGGGCATAAATTCATGGCTTATCTTCCTGGTGGAGCTTCAGGGGGCATACTTCCTTCAAGTTTGTCTAATATACCACTAGATTTTGATACACTTCAAGATTATGGGTGTTTCATAGGATCAGCAGCCATAGTTATTATTTCTGATAAGGTTAATATTAAAGATGTAGCTTTAAATTTAATGAAATTTTTTGAAGATGAGAGCTGTGGGCAGTGTACTCCATGTAGGAATGGAACAACTATGGCAGTTAAATTAATGAAAGAAAAAGACTGGGATATTAAAATACTTGAAGAAGTTGGAAATGTTATGACTGATGCATCTATATGTGGGCTGGGACAGGCAGCAGCAAATCCTCTTACTTGTGTTTTAAAATATTTTCCCGAACAGATAAATAGTATATAGTTATATTATGAGCAAAGATAAAATTAAATTTTATATAAATGGAAACGAAGTAGAGTCTAGTAGAGGTGAAACTATATGGGAAGTTTCTAAGCGTGAAAATATAAATATCCCTCACTTATGTCATGCTGATGAGCCTGGTTATAGGTCAGATGGAAACTGTAGAGCATGCATGGTTGAGATAGAAGGGGAAAGAGTTCTTGCTGCATCATGTATAAGGAAACCTTCTGAAGGGATGAAAATTAATACAGATTCTGATAGATCTGTTTCAGCAAGAAAGTCTGTATTTGAGCTTCTTTCCGCAGATCAACCTTGTAGAGAAAATCATCCAGATCCAGAATCAAAGTTTTGGAATTGGGCGGATAAGATGGATATTAATGTAAGTCAATATCCTAAAATTAAAGATATAAAAAGAGATATTACTCATAAAGCAATGCATGTAAATTTAGATGCCTGTATTAATTGCAACTTATGTGTAAGAGCTTGCAGAGAAGTTCAGGTTAACGATGTAATAGGTATGTCTTATAGAGGTCATAAATCAAAGATTACTTTTGATTTTGACGATGGTATGGGTGATTCAAGCTGTGTAGCATGTGGAGAGTGTGTTCAAGTTTGTCCAACAGGTGCATTAATAGAAAAATCATTAGTAAATGAAGATGGAAAGAGGGATAAATATAGTGATAAAAGTGTAAATTCATTATGTCCATTTTGTGGCGTAGGCTGTCAAACTAAAGTACATGTAAAAGATAATAAAATATTACATGTAGATGGAAGGGACGGGCCTGCTAATAATCAGAGATTATGTGTTAAGGGCCGCTTTGGATTTGACTATGTTCATAATGATAAAAGATTATTAAAACCTTTAATTAGAAAGGATAATGCTCCTAAAGATAGGTATATTTTAGATAAGAAAGATAGACGTATTGAAGATTATTTTAGGGAAGCTACCTGGGACGAAGCTATAGAAATTTCTGCCAAGGGATTTAAAAATATTTTAAAATATACTGGTTCATCAGCTTTATGTGGGTTTGGGTCAGCAAAAGGATCTAATGAAGAAGCTTACTTATTCCAGAAACTAATTAGAACTGCTTTTGTTACTAATAATGTGGATCATTGCACAAGATTATGCCATGCATCTTCTGTCGCCGCATTATTAGAATGTGTGGGCTCAGGTGCTGTCTCTGCTCCTTTTACAGCAACCGAAGATTCTGATTGCGCTATTATAATTGGTGCTAGACCTACTACCAATCATCCTGTTGCTGCTACTTATATAAAACAGGCTGCAAAAAAAGGTACAAAAGTTATTATTATGGACCCAAGAAAAAACGATATGTCACGCCATGCTTGGGAGCATTTAGAATTTAAACCAGGTATGGATGTAGCAATGCTAAATGCCTTAATTTATACTATTATTGAAGAAGAATTGTATGATAAACAATACGTCCAATCTATGACCAACGGATTTGAAGAATTAAAAGATTCTATTGTGGGCTTTTCTCCAGAACTTATGTCTGAAAAATGTGGAATTGATGCTTCTACACTTAGAAAAGTTGCAAGAGTGTATGCTAACTCTGAAAAATCGATAATTTTCTGGGGCATGGGAATATCTCAACATGTCCATGGAACTGATAATGCGAGATGCTTAATAACACTTTCATTAATTACTGGACAAATTGGTCGTCCTGGAACTGGTCTACATCCATTAAGAGGGCAAAATAATGTTCAAGGAGCTTCTGATGCTGGTTTAATTCCAATGATGTATCCAGACTATAATTCAGTGGAAAATGAAGAAATTTATAGTAAAATGGAAGGTTTTTGGGGAAAGAAATTAGATAAGAAAAAAGGCTTAACTGTAGTAGAAATAATAAATGAAGTTATTAACGATAATATTAAAGGTATGTATGTGATGGGAGAAAACCCAGCTATGTCTGATCCAGATCAAAACCATACCCGAGAAGGATTGGCTAAATTAGAACATATGGTTGTA
>JAYGEJ010000090.1:0-2574 GCA_046582425.1 Alphaproteobacteria bacterium | reverse complement strand
CTAAATGATGAAAGAACTCCTTGAACTCCTATGCTGGCTAAATTAGTAATAATTGGCTGACCTACTAATACATTTAATAAATCTAAACCTATACCTGAAAGTTTTGCCTTTACATGCCTTTGTGCAGTATGCCTTGCTGTTACATGAGCAATTTCATGACCAATTACACTTGCAATTTCTGCTTCATCATTAGCAAGGGCCAATAGACCTCTAGTAACATACACATATCCACCAGGAAGGGCAAAAGCATTAACAATTGGACTATCTAATATTGTATAAGTCCACCTTGCATCGGGTATATCAGCTGATGCAGTTATGCTATTACCTATATCCTTAATATATTCCTGTAATTCTATGTTCTGATATATACCTCCAAAACTTTTAATTATTTTGGGGTGTTCCTTAGCTCCAATATTATTTTCTTCTGCTACTGATAAAATAACTAATTGTCTCTCTCCAGTAGCATTATTTTTTGCACAACTACTAATAGATAAAAATATGAAAGTAATGAATAAAATATTTAATAAAAAAAAATAACTCTGTATCATATATAAACTAAAATATTTTATGTATCTGCATAACAATGCTTCTGTTTTTTTGCACCCGGATGAGTAACTGCCCCATTAACTGCGGATCCTACTAGTTGAGAATACTTCCATATCTCACCTGAACCATATTCATGTTCGCGAGGCTTCCAATTTTTTCTTCTTTCAGTTAACTCATCATCTGATAAGTCCACACTCAATTCGCTTGTTTCCGCATCAATAGTTATTATATCTCCATTTTTTATTAATGCTATAGCTCCACCAACTGCGGCTTCTGGCCCCACATGCCCTACACAAAAACCCCTAGTTGCGCCTGAAAAACGCCCATCAGTAATAAGAGCAACCTTTTCTCCCATCCCTTGACCATAAATAGCCGCAGTGGTTGCTAACATTTCTCTCATTCCAGGCCCACCTTTAGGCCCTTCATAGCGAATAACAAAAACATCTCCTTCCTTATATTTTCGTTCTTTAACAGCTTGATATGCATCCTCCTCACAATCAAAAACAATAGCAGGACCAACATGTCTTAACTTAGACATGCCAGCAACTTTTACTATAGCTCCTTCTTCCGCTATATTGCCCTTTAGACCAACTACTCCACCTGTAGGTGTAATTGCATTTTCCACTTTATATACTACATCTTGGTTTTCAGGAAAGATGATATCTTTTAAATTTTCTTCTATAGTCTTTCCTGTAACAGTCATGCAATCACCATGTATATAGCCTGACTCAAATAAGCTTTTTAAAATTACTTGAACTCCTCCAGCTTCATGTAAATCTTTTGCCACATATTTACCACCTGGTTTTAAGTCAGCTATATAAGGTGTAGATTTAAAAATTTCAGCAACAGCAAATAAATCAAAATCTATACCGGCTTCATTTGCCATTGCTGGCAAATGTAAAGCTGCATTTGTAGATCCGCCTGAAGCTGCTACAACCCTAGCAGCATTTTCTAGAGATTTTAAAGTAACAATGTCTCTAGGACGTATATTTAATTCAATTAATTTCATTACTTGCTTTCCAGCTGCTAATGCATATTCATCTCTAGATTCATATGGAGCTGGAGCACCAGTACTATTAGGCAAAGCTAAGCCTATGGCTTCACTCACACAAGCCATTGTATTTGCAGTGAACTGTCCTCCACAGGAACCAGCTGATGGACATGCTGCACGCTCTATTAAATCTAACTCTTTAGCATCTATAATACCTGCGTCATTTTGTCCTACTGCTTCATATACATCTTGAACTGTAAGGTCTCTTCCTTTATGCCTACCAGGCATAATTGAACCTCCATATATAAACACACTTGGAACATTTAACCTAAGCATTGACATCATAACACCTGGTAAAGATTTATCACATCCTGCAACACCAACTAAACCATCATAACAATGACCTCTTACAGATAATTCAATTGTATCCGCAATAGCCTCCCTACTTGCTAAAGAAGCCTTCATTCCTTGATGCCCCATAGCTATTCCATCTGTAACAGTTATAGTAGTAAATTCTCTTGGTGTTCCTTCAGCAAGCCATACTCCCTTTTTTACAGATTGCGCTTGTCTTCTTAAGGTGATATTACATGGAGCAGATTCATTCCAAGTAGTAGCAACCCCAACAAATGGCTGATAAATTTGCTCTTCAGTCATGTCCATAGCGTAGTACATAGAGCGATGTGGTGCACTTCTTGGCCCTACACTTACGTGCCTGCTTGGGAGTCTAGATTTTATATTTGAACCTTTGTCTGACATTTAATTTATAGTATTTATTATTTCATTAATTTTATCAATAGAAGATTTCATATCTTGCTCTTGAATTCTAAAATTTTCTATAACATTATCAGGAGCTTTTTCAATAAAAGCTTTATTATTTAATTTTCCTAAAATAGATTTTAATTTTTCATTATAGGTATTTTTTTTATTTTCTAATTTAATAATTTCTTTTTCTATATCAACTATGCCGTCCAAAGGTATTAAGATTGTAATATCATTCAACACAATAAAAGCAGATTTTTTTTGTAAAGTATTTTCTT
>JAYGEJ010000072.1:0-2006 GCA_046582425.1 Alphaproteobacteria bacterium | reverse complement strand
TCTAAGTTAGTAAAAAAAGGAAAAACGAAATCTATTGGTTTTTCTGAAATTGCGCCATCCTCTCTTAAAAGAGCATCAAAAATTCATCATATAGCAGCTGTCCAATCTGAATACTCTCTTTCTACTCGGGCACCAGAAATGGGCCTGTTGCAAACATGTAATGAATTAGGAACAGCTCTGGTTGCTTTTAGTCCAGTAGGAAGAACTTTTTTAACGGATAAACCTCTATCATATGAAATTGCTCAATCTTTAGACTTTACAAAAGTTAATCCCCGTTTTAATCAGCCTAATTATGACCATAATATAAGTATCAGTGATAAATTTAGAAATTATGCGAGAGATATTGGTGTGCCTTCAGCGACCTTATCAATTTCATGGCTATTATCTAATGGTGAGCATATAATTCCTATTCCTGGAACTCGTTCTGTGGAGCACTTAAAAGAATTAGCAGCTGCGATGGAGTTTGATATGACAGATAAAATAAAAAAAGAAATAGAAAATATATTACCTTTAGGATGGGCTTACGGTGATAGATATTCTGATGCTCAATGGATTGGTCCTGAACGTTATTAAGATTATATTATTAAAAAAAGCTGCTATTTTCTGTATTTAATAGAAATAAAAAATTATAATTTTCTGTATTTAATAGATAGAAATTTAATTAAATATAATTTAATATAGTTCTATATTTATAAAACAAGGTAATAATAATGTCAGATAGAATAGAAAAACATGGTTTAAATGTAGACGCAAAACTAGTAAATTTTATTGAGTCAGAAGCTATTCCTGGTACTGGTGTAGATGTTCAAAAATTTTGGCAAGGTTTTGCAGAAATAATAGAAAAATTAGGTCCTACAAATAAAAGCCTTTTAGAAAAACGTGAAGATATTCAATCCAAAATAGATCAATGGCATATTACCCATAGAGGGCAAGAGGTAGATATTGAAAAATATAAATCCTTTTTGCTTGATATAGATTATTTAGTCCCAGAAGGAGAAGATTTTAAAATTGACACTAGTAATGTTGATCTTGAAATTGCAAAACTATGTGGTCCTCAATTAGTTGTACCTATAATGAATGCTCGTTATGCATTAAATGCTGCTAATGCACGATGGGGAAGTTTGTATGATGCCTTTTATGGCACAGATGCTATGGGAGATTTACCCCCGGAAGGAAGCTATAGTAATGAAAGAGGAGATAAAGTTATTTCTAATGCTAAAGCTCATCTGGATAAAGTAGTACCTTTAAATTTATGTAAGTGGCACGAGATTTCAAAAATAAGCATTTTAGAAGGACAATTGTTGTTGTCCGCAAATGGACAAGAGGTTGCCTTAATTAATAAAAACCAGTTTGTTGGACATATACAAAATAATAATTCTTTAAATGAAATAATTTTTGTTCAAAACGGGTTACATGTTCGTATTATAATTAATCCCGATCATGTGATTGGAAAAATTGATAGAGCAAATATATCAGATATTATTTTAGAGGCAGCACTTACAACTATTATGGACTGTGAAGATAGTGTTGCAGCTGTGGATGGTGAAGATAAAGTTTTAGCTTATAAGAATTGGCTCGGTTTAATGAAGGGAGATCTTACAGAAGATATAGAAAAAGCAGGTAAAAATATTACTAGAAGGCTTAATAGCGATATTGAATATATAAATACTGAAGGCACGAAAGCTATCTTGAAAGGGAGGTCTTTAATGTTAAACAGAAATGTTGGCCATTTAATGACTAATCCTAGTGTGTTAGATAGTTCTGGTAATGAGGTAGGTGAAGGTTTAATTGACGCAATGTGTACTATTATGATTGCGATGCATGATTTATCTAAATCTTCAGGTATTCGAAACTCTTTAAAAGGTTCAGTATACATTGTAAAACCTAAAATGCATGGTCCAGAAGAAGTAGCATTTACGGAAGAAATTTTTTCTAGCGTTGAAAATATTTTAGGGTTGCCATTAAATACAGTTAAAATTGGTATAATGGATGAAGAAAGAAGAACG
>JAYGEJ010000109.1:0-1937 GCA_046582425.1 Alphaproteobacteria bacterium | reverse complement strand
CATTTCTGGTGCCCGAGTAGAAAGAGAGTATTCAGATTGGACAGCTGCTATATGATGAATTTTTGATGCTCTTTTAAGAGAGGATGGCGCAATTTCAGAAAAACCAATAGATTTCGTTTTTCCTTTTTTTACTAACTTAGACAATGAATCTGTTACTTCTTCTATCTCTATACTAGAATCTCTTCTATGAACATAAAATAGGTCTACAAAATCTACACCTAATCTTTTTAAGCTTTTATCTAATTCTTTTTCTAAATAATCACCTTGATTATTAAAACCTCTCTTGCCTGTTTCTGGATCTGTATATATTGCTGCTTTTGTAGCAATATTAAATAAATCATTTGCTAAATTTCCTTGTTTTAATAAAAATTCACCTATCCTCTCCTCAGATTTTCCTGCTCCATAAACATTCGAAGTATCAATATGCTTTAAATTCATATCTAAAGCAGCAGTCAAAACATCATTAGCCTGACTATCATTACATGGACCATAAAAATTTGTAAATGACATAGCTCCAATTCCAATAGGAGAAACTTCAGCTCCAAATTTTCCTAACTTTCGAAATTTATTATATTTCATGTTCTACCCTTTCATAGATCTTTTATATCATACTCACAGGTCTTTAATAAATACTATTGGTATAAATTATATATTATTTTAATGTAAAATATACACAACTTTACACCAATATATTTGCCATAAATTAGTTCTTTTAAAAAAGAAAATAGTTTATATATTTCAATTAATTAAAATATAATACGCTATGCATTAAATTGATAACTATCACTATTAATAATAATAAAGGATTAAACAAAATGAAAAAATTAATAATTGGCTCTTTAGTAGGTCTATTTATTACAAGTAATGCTTTTGCTGCACCTATAATGCCAAATGTAGCAGACTATAGAGCTCCATTAAATTTAGAAGAATCATCTTCAAAGACTTGGGCTGGGTATGGTAATAATGTTAAACATGATCAAGCACCTGACTATTCTACTGATAATTATTATGAAGTAAAATTTAACACTCCAATTACTTGTTATGATTGCTCTATGTAAAAAGTTACTTTTTATAGCACACTAAATTAATGGGAATTACTTAATTAAAGTAATTCCCTTAATATTTTTTCAAGATATAAAATAAATTCAATAATTTACAAATAACTTAATTATTTCTATTGCATAGTTGCATTTGGTATTTTTGAAATATCATATCTAACTCTCTATAAGCTATCTATTTATTATTTATGATCAACATCGATTTTTTTAAAGGCTTTACGGTCAATTGCTCTAGGTCTTTTTATTAGTTTATTAAGCTTTTCTCTATCTAAAGGGTCTTTGCCAGCTAACAATAATTCAATATGCTCCATTTGATCATTGCCCCAGAATAAATTATCTTCTATAATTATAGAAGGGACTCCAAAAACGCCCCTTTCTATGGCCATATTAGTTTCATTAACTAGTAAATTTTTTACCTGGTTCTTAGAAACTTGGTGACTGAGATTCTCTCCGTCTATTGACTGTTTTTTTAAGAGGAGAATCAAGGTGGGAATATCACCTAAATCTTCGCCTTTGCACCAACCTCCTTCGAATATTGTATCTATAACTTTTAGTTGATTAATTCCGCTAACTTCCTTTAATGACATTCGTAATGCAGCAAGTGGATTGAAAGGATGTTTCTTTGGTGGATTGAAATCAAATCTATTAAGAGCAGCATATCTAAGGCAATACTGATTAAGCCAATTTCGTTTAGGTGGAATCTCAGCAGGACCCAATTGTCCCCATTTATCCAATAATTTTCCAAATACTACTGGATGTGCCTCAATTTGGCGATTATATTTCTTAGCTAAGTAAGGAAGCTTGCGCCATGCAAAGTACGCAAAAGGGGATATATAATCGAAATAAAAGTGAATAGATTTAGATACCATTAGTTTTGCT
>JAYGEJ010000151.1:0-5623 GCA_046582425.1 Alphaproteobacteria bacterium | reverse complement strand
CGACGCTCTTCCGATCTTATTCGGCTTTATATTTAAAAAAGATTTATCCATAGCACACATTAAATCATAGGTTTTAATTTTAGTATATTTAAACTATAAATATTACATTATATATTTATATTATTTATTAGGAGGTTAAATTGAAGTTTTTTATTGATACTGCTGATGTTTCTGAAATTAAAGACCTTTCTTCAAGTGGCTTTTTAGATGGAGTAACTACGAATCCCTCACTGATTAAAAAATCAGGAAGAAATATAAATGAAGTTATTTCAGAAATTTGTGATATCGTTGCAGGACCTGTTTCCGCAGAAGTTGCAGCTACCAACTACAATGATATGATAGCTGAAGCACAGGTCTTAAAAAAAATAGCAAAAAATGTAACAATTAAAGTCCCCTTAACATGGGATGGGCTTAAAGCATGTAGAACTTTAAGAGATGAAGATGTTTTGGTAAATGTAACTTTATGTTTTTCAGCGAGCCAGGCTCTTTTAGCTGCGAAAGCTGGGGCTACTTTTATATCTCCTTTTGTTGGAAGATTAGATGATATAGGTTTGGATGGAATGGACCTTATTTCTGATATATGTACAATATATTCCAATTATCCTAATTTAAATACAGAGGTTTTAGTAGCTAGTATCAGAAGTCCTAAACATGTAATTGAAGCCGCAAAAATGGGAGCAGACATAGTTACACTTCCCCCTAATGTTCTTAAACAATTAATAAGTCACCCTTTAACAGATAATGGATTAAAAGCATTTTTGGAAGATTGGAAAATGACAGGCCAAAGCATAACTTAAAATCTATGTACAAAGAAAGATATATTACTGATAACATATATTGTAATAGTGAAGTATTGAATTTATGTAACCTATGGCTCGAACACTTAAAAAAAGAAAAATTACTTAGTGAGAATACTTATAAAGCTTATTCTATAGACTTGAAATACTTTTTAAAATTCTTAAGTAGCCACATTAGTAATAAAATAAATATACAAAATTTAGAAAATTTATCATTAAGAGATTTTAGATCATGGCTATCATCGCAAAAAATTGAAAATCATCATATATCTCCAAAAAGTCAAGCAAGAGCTAAAGCTTCACTAAAATCATTTTTTAAATTTTTAAATAAAAATAATTATGTCAAAAATACGAACATTTTTAATCTTCAAACAACTAAAATAAAAAGGCAAATTCCACGCCCCCTAACATTTAACGAAATAATGAATGTAATAAATCTATCAGGTGAAAAAAATGATTGGACAGGGCAAAGAGACAAAAGCCTTTTAATATTAATTTATGCTGCTGGACTGAGGATTAGTGAAGCGCTTCAGTTAAACATAATAGATGTAGAAGGCTTAGATTCCATAAGGATAATTGGAAAAGGTAAAAAAATTAGAGAAATTCCTTTAATAGAATCTGCTCAAGTTGCTATAAAGCAATTACTAGATATAAATAAAAATTTAGATAAAAACTCTCCTTTATTTTTAGGGGTCAAAGGAAAAAGATTAAATTCTCGCCAAGTACAAAAAAATATAGAAGAAATTAGAAATAAATTATCTTTACCAAAAAGTTTAACACCTCATACTTTAAGGCATAGTTTTGCTACACATCTTCTTGAAAAAGGAGTTGATTTAAGAACACTGCAAGAACTTCTTGGTCACAGCAGTTTATCTACAACACAGGGTTATACTGCTGTCAATATTAATACAATTCATAAAACTCATAAAGATGCCCATCCTAGAAAATAATAACTTTAGGAATGAATTGTTTGTCCATATGAAGCTATACTAGCTGCTTCTTTAATAGATTCTGATAATGTTGGGTGAGCATGACAAATTAAAGCTATATCTTCTGCTGATGCCCCCATTTCAATTGAAACTACAAATTCTCCTATCAACTCTCCAGCATGCTCTCCCATAATATGAGCACCTAATATTTTATCTGAGTCTTTATGAGAATATATTTTTACCATTCCTGATAGATTTCCAGTAACTTTACTTCTAGAATTAGCACTAAATAAAAACTTGCCTTCTTTGTATTTAAGGTTGTATTTCTCTAATTCTTGTTTAGTTTTTCCTACCCATGCTACTTCAGGACTGGTATATACAACTGAAGGTATTGCATTATAATTAACTTGCCCATTTTTACCCATAATAATATCTACTACCGCTTCTGCCTCTATGCTTGCTTTATGAGCTAACATAGGTCCTTCTATTACATCTCCAATAGCATATATTCCTTTACTTGATGTTTCATAAGAATGATTAACATCTATATAACCTTTAGAATTAGAGCCTATATTTAATTTTTCTAAACCTAATTCTATAGTATTAGGAATACGTCCAACAGCTAAAAGTGCTTTATCAAATACTAGACTAGCTTCTGAATTATCATTTACTGATAAAGCATTTAAATGTACTTTATCATTTTTAATTTTTGCATTAGTAACTTCGGTTGATAATAAAAAATTTAAACCTTGTTTCTTTAATTCTTTATAAAAATTATCTGCTATATCAGAATCCATAGATGGCACAATAGAATTATCATATTCAATCACTGTTACTTCTGAACCTAATCTACTCCATACTGAACCTAACTCTAAACCTATATAACCAGCACCAATTACCGCTAATTTTTCAGGAACTTTTTTAAAGTTTAAAGCACCAGTTGATGAAACTATATAATTTTCATCAAACTGGATATTTTTTAATTGAGAAGCACTAGAACCTGTTGCAATTATAATATATTCAGCAATATATTTATTATTTTTTACTTTAACTGTTCTGTCACTCTCTAATGAAGCCTGACCAATTATATATTTTATATTATTTTTTTTGAACAAATGTTGAATTCCATTTGTTAATTTATTGATAGTATTATCTTTACCTTCCATCATTTTACTAATATTAAATGTTGGTGTTTTTATTTCTATTCCATGATTAATTGATTCATCTAAAATTTCTTTATATAATTTTGAAGAATGTAATAACCTTTTTGAAGGTATACAGCCTACATTTAAACAAGTGCCTCCTAAACTTTCTCTCTTGTCGATGCAAGCTACTTTAAGTCCAGATTGTGCGGCTGATATAGCAGCAACATATCCTCCTGGCCCACCACCTATAACAATTAAATCAAACTTTTCCATTAAAGCCCTATTAACATTCTATCAGGTTGTTCAATAAATTGTTTTACCTTAACTAAAAATGATACCGCTTCTTTACCTGATACTGCTCTATGATCATAAGTTAATGCTACATACATCATAGGTTTAATTATAATTTCTCCATTTTCTACCACTGGCCTATCCTTGATTTGATGTAATCCTAATATTCCTGATTGAGGAGGGTTTATAATAGGAGTAGACATCATTGATCCATAAACCCCACCATTAGTAATAGTAAATGTTGCACCAGTCATTTGATCAGAAGTGATACTGCCCTCCCTAGCGTCTTCACCAAAATTAAATATTTCTTTTTCAATTTCAAAAAAAGATTTTTTATCAACAGACCTAATAACAGGAACTAAAAGCCCCTGTGGTGCTCCTAAAGCAATACCTATATCAATATGGTCATGATAAATAATATCATGACCATCTATTTCTGAATTTATAATTTTTATTTCTTTTAAAGCTAATACAACAGCGTTACAAAAAAAGGACATAAAACCTAATTTTACTCCAAACTTTTTTTCAAAATTTTCTTTATTATTTTTTCTTATATTTATAACTTCAGACATATCAACTTCATTAAATGTAGTTAACATAGCTGCATCATTTTGAGCTTTTTTTAACCTTTCTGCCATAGTCCTTTGTATTCTAGTCATTGGAATACGTGAGGAGTTTTTAGAACTTATTTTTGTATTTTTTTCTATATTATTATTTAATAAATTTGCAGATTTATTAGGTTTCTCTCTTCTTTCGCTAGGCGATAAATTTTCACCTGTAATAAACTCTTCTATATCATTTTTAGTAATTTTATTGCCTATGCCGGATCTATTTATATCTGAAGAAGAAATTAATTGTCTTTCTGTCATATCTTCATTCTTAACATTATCATTTTTGGAATCTATATTAGTAATTTTAGACTTATTATTTTCATTATTTGATTCTGGCTGAGTTAATTTTGAGACTTCTGCCGCATCAATTCCTTCTTTTTCTAAAAACTCTGCTAATTCAGCTCCAATTTCAACATCTTGTCCTGCATTAATATATATTTCGGACAATACACCATTAGATTGAGCATAAACCTCTAGGGTTGCTTTATCTGTTTCTAATTCCACTAAAACTTCGTCTTTAGAAACATTATCACCTTTTTTCTTTAGCCACTTAGCTACTGTTGCTTCAGCAACAGATTCACCTAAAGTAGGAACAAGAATTTTCATTTATACCGCCCTATACAGAATGAATTGCATTATAATTTAAACCTTCTTTTTTAGTTTAACACTATTTTTCTTAATTACTTAGTTTTTTCAAACAAGGCTTTATCTAATAATTGTTGCTGCTCTTGCTGGTGTCTGCTAAATAACCCAGTTGCTGTAGAAGCCTGCGCCTCCCTTCCAGCATAAAATAATCTATTTTGCTTAGAGCCAACCTTGATCATTACCTCTTCTATTAATGCACTTATATAAGTCCATGCTCCCATATTTTTAGGCTCTTCCTGGCACCAAATTATTTTAGCTCTTGAAAAATTTTTTAACTCTCTTACTACAGCATCTTCAGGAAAAGGATAAAGTTGTTCAATTCTAATCAATCTAACATTTGTTATTTTCTTTTCTTCTCTCAATTTTACTAAATCATAGAAAACTTTTCCTGAGCATAAAACTACTCTCTTTACATTATCTTTTTGTAATGATTTTTTTGGATCTGGTAAAACTCTATGAAACCATGAACCAGATGTTATATCGGAGATTTTTGAAACTGCATTTTTATTACGTAGTAAAGATTTTGGTGTAAATATTATTACTGGCTTTCTAAATGATCTGTGCATTTGTCTCCTTAAGACATGGAAATAATTAGCAGGAGTAGTGCAATTTACTACTTGTAAGTTGTCTTCTGCACATAATTGTAGAAATCTTTCCATTCTAGCAGAGGAATGTTCTGGTCCTTGTCCTTCATAACCATGGGGTAATAATAAAGTTAATCCAGACATTCTTAACCATTTACTTTCCCCAGAAGAAATAAATTGATCAATAATTACTTGCGCTCCATTTGCAAAATCTCCAAATTGAGCTTCCCACATAACTAAAGCGTTAGGCTCTGCCAATGAATAACCATATTCAAAACCTAAAACTGAAGCCTCAGATAAAGGACTATCTACTATTTCAAATATAGCCTGACCTTTTTTAATATTATTTAGTAAAATTATTTTATTTTCATTTTGTTGGTCAACTAATACTGCATGCCTTTGAGAAAATGTTCCTCTTCCTGAATCTTGTCCAGTTAGCCTAATTTTTACGCCCTCAATAAGTAGACTTCCTAAAGCTAATGATTCTGCTGAAGACCAATCTATAGGAGTTTTTCCCTCAAAAGATAGCTTTTTTTGATCAATTAATTTTTTTAATTTTTTATGTATATTGAAATTTTTTGGTACTTTAGTTAATCCCTGTCCTACTATTTTAAATTTATC
>JAYGEJ010000127.1:0-2038 GCA_046582425.1 Alphaproteobacteria bacterium | reverse complement strand
CTACTACGCATTTTGAATATATAAAAAATGTTATAAATACTGATAATAATATTTTAAATTTGGACATTTTTTCTCCCAAAAACATATTTAAAGTTAATATAATAAAGTTAAGATATTAGATAATATTTAATAATGTTTTTTAACTTTCAGATAGTTTTATCTAAACAGCCATTGTTAATGCATTTAATCTTAACTAAGGTGCTAGGAGGAGAGCCATAACACCTTAGTTTAAAATATTATATAATAATGCAATACTATTGCATTTAAGAAATACGTTGTCAAAACAAATTACTATGTTATCATTTCTTATGAACTTAAACGATAAACAAAAAAATAAAAAAAACAAAGCAATCAATATATGTTTCGATAAGAATGAAACATTAACTCCAAATAGATTGTTAATATTAGATATTATGTTAGAGAGTAAAATCCCAATATCTGCATATGATATAAACGCAATAGTAAAAAATAAAGGTAAAAATTTAAATATCTCTTCAGTTTATAGAGTAATTGAATTTTGGGTAAAATTACATGTTATTCATAAAATTTCATTTTTAAATAAATATATAGTATGTCATGATACTGATGAAAAACATACGCATATTACTAATATTTGTACAAGTTGTTTAAGTGTAATAGAGTCATGTAATAAAAGTATGGGCTTAGATCTTGAAGAAAGTTCAAAGAAATTAGGAGTTATATTAAGTCCTGATGTCAATATTGAAATTCCTATTATTTGTCAAAAATGCCAATAATGATTTCATAGTTTAATAAAGAGTAACTAATAATGACCAATAATCTTATATCAATAAAAAATTTAGAATATAAAGTAGGACAAAAAATAAATTTTAGTCTTAAAATAAAAGATTTTAAACTTAATAAAAGTGATAGTGTTTTAATTTATGGTGAATCTGGTTTAGGTAAATCTACATTTTTAAATTTATTATCTGGAGCTGTTTCTCCTCAAGAGGGTAATATTGATATTTTGGGTGCAAATATTTCTAATACCTCATCAAGTATAAAAGATAAGATAAGAGGTGATCATTTTGGAATAGTATTTCAAACCTTTAATTTATTACCTTATGTTTCTGTTAAAAACAATATTTTACTAGGAAAAGCTTACTCCAGTATTAAGCAATCAAAATCTAATAATAATGAAATTAAAGAATTAATGGATAAATTAGCCCTGAGCTATGAAGACCTCATAAATCGAAAAGCTTATGAATTAAGTATTGGTCAACAACAGCGCGTTGCAGTGGCTAGAGCATTAATTGGGAAACCAGAAATTATATTAGCAGATGAGCCAACTTCAGCATTAGATAAAAACAATCAAAAAGAATTTATTAATTTATTATTCAAATCTCTTGATGATAATGAACAAGGCTTAATAATGGTAAGTCATGATCATAAATTATCTAATAAATTTAAAACTGTAAAAAACATTACTGAAATATGTGAGATAAATAATGATTAAATTTACTTTGGTATTTCAATCTTTACTAAACAGATGGCTAAGTTGCTTATTAATTATTTTAACTCTTGCATTTTCTATTTCTTTATTTTTTACTGTTTCTCGTATTCAAGAATCTGTGAAATCAAGCTTTCAAAATACTGTTTCTGGTGTAGATAGTGTTGTTGCAGCTAGAGGCGGAAATTTACAAATATTACTAAATAGCGTTTTTCTTATTGGAGAACCTAACAGCACAATTCGTTGGAGTACTTATAAAGATATAACAAACAATAATAAAATGAATTGGGCAGTCCCAATATCATTAGGAGATAGTCATAAAGGTTACCGCGTTATAGGTACAACAAATAATTATTTTAAGGAAATTAAATATTCATCCCGTAAAAGTATAGAATTTTCTTCTGGCAATTCTTTTAACGATGTCTTTGATGTTGTTTTAGGAAGTGCAGTTGCAAGTAAATTAAAATATAATCTAGGTGCAGAAATAATTATAACACATGGATTATCTGATGTCGGTGAAGTTCATACTTTTCAATCAGAAAAAGATAATCATGACGATCACTCTGATCA
>JAYGEJ010000112.1:0-21537 GCA_046582425.1 Alphaproteobacteria bacterium | reverse complement strand
GCAAAATCTCTTATCAATTTTAATTAAATTATTGATTTTATTCTGATATTTCTGATACATGACAAGTATCACTATCACTTTGTGTCCATATAGTTATTACTGTAGTGGTAGAGAATATATTAGTTCTACCTGGAATATGTGCCTTACAATTCTGCCCAACTTCTGCTGCATAAATTGAAGTATCATAAGGGTTTTTAAATTGCTTCGTACCTCTAAAATGGTCAACAAAGTATTGAGGAAAGTTTCCTACACTTCTATTAGGATTTTGGGGAGGTCCGCAGTAAAATGTAACAGGATTTCCACCATTACTTATTAAATTTATATAACCTTGTGTCCAACATAAGAGCATTTGAGTTTCAATAAATTTAACCATATTTGTATGATTAGTTCTAGAAGCATTCTCCTTAGCACTTCCTAAAAACCCCCCAAACGAAACGATCCCCACTGCTGCCAATATTCCTAAGATGGCAACCACTACTAACAGTTCAACTAAGGTGAATCCTTTTTTCATATTTTGATAATAACACAGGATGGGAAAAGTGAAAAATACCCCTAAAGAACACTCAATCGGAGGGTGATTTTAGGCAAAAAAAACCCTTTAAAATCAATGGGTTACTCGACAGTTACACTTTTGGCAAGATTACGAGGTTGATCAACATCAGTACCCTTTGCTACTGCTGTATGATAAGCTAACATTTGCACAGGTATCGAATATAAAATTGGTAAAATAAATGCATTGCTATTAGGAACCTCCAAAGAGACATGCGCTGTTTTGGAAAGTTTTTTTATACCTTCTTTATCTGAAATTAAAATTATCTTTGCTCCTCTTGCAGAAACTTCTTCAATATTAGATGCCGTTTTTGAAAATAAATCATCAGATGGAGCCAAAGCTACTACAGGAACTCCTTCATCTACAAGGGCTATAGGCCCGTGTTTTAGTTCACCCGCAGCATAAGCCTCAGCATGAATATAACTAATTTCTTTTAATTTTAAGGCACCTTCTAATGCAATTGGGAATGAAATTCCTCTTCCTACATATAATACATCTTTTACGTTTTTTAATTGCTGAGCAATCAAATTTAAAGACTTATCTATAGATAGAACTTCTGCAGTTAAAGCTGGAAGTTCAATTAAATCCTCAACCAGATCAACTATAGATTCTTTTGACATTGTTTTTCTTACATCTGAGGCGAATAATACTAGGCAAGCTAAAGTTGCTAGTTGGGTTGTAAACGCTTTAGTAGATGCTACACCTATTTCTGGTCCCGCTAATGTTAAGACAGAAGCATCTGCTAACCTAGATATAGAGCTTTCCATAACATTGATTATAGCTAATGTTTTAAGGTTTCTATTTTTAGCATTATTTAAAGCGGCTAATGTATCAGCAGTTTCACCTGATTGAGAAATAACTATTACACCTTCATTCTCTACATGCGCATGAGTCCTATATCTATATTCTGATGCAATGTCTACTTCAGTTGAAATATTAGCATATTTTTCAAACCAGTTTTTTGCAACCATAGCTGCATAAGAAGATGTTCCACAAGCAATTATAGACAGCTTCTTAATTTTTTTAAAATCGAAATTCATTTCAGGAAATACAATATTTCTATCATGAGGATCAATAAAACTTTTTAAAGTTTCACCAATTACAGTTGGTTGCTCATGAATTTCCTTAAGCATATAATGTTTAAATCCTCCTTTTTCTACAAACTTACCAGACATAAGAGTCTTAGTTTCTTCTCTTGAAATAATTTCCATATTCTCATCAAAAATTTTTATTCCATCAATACTTATTACTGCCATATCTTTATTTTCTAAATAAACTATTCTGTCTGTTAATGGGGCTAGTGCGAGTGCATCGGAACCTAAATACATTTCATCTTTTCCATAGCCTATTGCCAATGGACTATCTTGTCTTACTGCTATTAATATGTCTTCTTTTCCAGCAAGTAATATTCCTAATGCAAATGCTCCATCTAATTTTTTTATTGACTCTCTAACAGCAGAAATATTATCCATCCCAGTTTCAATATAGTTTGAAATTAAATGAACAATTACCTCACTATCTGTTTCCGTATAAAATTTGTGCCCTTTAGAAATTAGTTCTTCACGGATATCTATATAGTTTTCTATAATTCCGTTATGTACAATAGCTACTTTATCATTAGCATGAGGATGAGCATTATTTTCATTAGGTGCGCCATGCGTAGCCCATCTGGTATGAGCAATACCAATTGATCCAGATAAGGGATTTTTTTTTAAAAGTTTACTTAGATTAGAAATTTTTCCACTGGCTCTTCTTTTATCAATTTTTTCATCAACTAATGTAGCTATTCCAGCTGAGTCATAGCCTCTGTATTCTAATCTTTTAAGCCCTTCTAATAATAAACTTTCTGCTTTATTTTTGCCTACTACGCCAATAATTCCGCACATAAGTAACAGCTGTCCTTAATTAATAATTATTTTTTATTTCTTTTTTTTATTGTAACTTGTTTATTTCTCTCAACCGCAAGCATATTATTTGATACATCTTTGGTTATTACACTCCCTGCTCCAATCAATGCATTAGATCCAACTTTTAAAGGAGCTACTAGCGAAACATTAGAGCCAACAAATGAGTTATTACCTATAGTTGTTTTATTTTTATTAACCCCATCATAATTACAAGTTATAACGCCTGCACCAATATTTACATTACTTCCAACATCTGCATCTCCTACATAGGATAAATGATTTACTTTTGCACCTTTTTTAATTTTAGATTTTTTAACTTCAACAAAGTTTCCTATTTTTGAAGACTCTTCTAAAATTGTTCCTGGCCTTAATCTAGCAAAAGGACCAATAGTACAATTCTTATTTATAGTAACCCCTTCTAAATGACAAAAAGCTTCTATTCTAACCCCTTCTCCAATTTTCACTCTTGGTCCAAAAACTACATTAGGCCCAATTTGTACATCTTTGGATATTTTTGTATCTATAGAGAAAAATACAGTCTCTGGAGAAATTAAAGTAACTCCATTTTTCATAGCTTTTTCTCTTAAAATATTTTGCATTTCTTTTTCTGCCATAGCTAATCCTTTTCTATCATTGACCCCAAGGCTTTCAACTTCTTTATTATAAGTTATACCTATTTTAATATTATCTTTATTAGCAATATATATTATATCTGTTAAATACATTTCTTTATTTTTTGAATTAAGTTTTACTTTTGATAAAAGAGAATATAATAATTTTGTTTCCGATACATACATTCCAGAATTACATAAATCTATCTTCTTTTCTATAGTATTAGCATCATTATCTTCAATAATAGCAGAAACTTTATTAGACTTATTTATTACTATTCTTCCATAGCCCTTTGGATTTATTGCTTTAAAACCTAATAATCCTAATTTAAAATTTTTACCTAATTCTCTTAAACCTAATAATAATTTGGACGTTATTAAAGGAGTATCGCCGCATAGAACAATTAATTTACCTTTATAATTTTTAAAAGTATTTTTTGCAGCAAGGACAGCATCAGCTGTTCCTAATTGATTTTTTTGAATTACAATATTAATATCTTTATAATTATTTTCTATAAATAATTTAATTTCTTTAGATTCTTTTCCTAAAACAATAACAACTTTATCAATAAATATATTATTCCTAATACTAAGTATCTTATCTATTATATGAGAAATTATGGGTTTACCTGCGACTTCATGGAGTACTTTTGGTTTAGCACTCTTCATACGAGTACCTTTACCTGCAGCTAATATTATAAATGAAAATGTTTCTTTTTGCATAAATACACCACTTACTATAAATAATAATTTAGAAGTTAGACCATATACAAATATTTATAAAGGAAAGTTATGCTTAATAAAAAACAAATTATTGTTTTTGATTTAGACGGCACTTTAATAAATAGTGCACCTGACTTATGTTTTGCACTTAATAAAACTCTTGAAGAAATAAACATTCCTTTAATAACTTTACAAGAAGTAATGGGCTATTTAGGCGATGGTGCATTAGAATTAATTAAAAGAGGAATATCTAAGCATCAAAATATAGATAATTATGACATAGAAAAGCTAAGGATAAGATTTCTAGATATTTATGATGATTGTCTTTTAGACAAAACTGACTTTTATGAAAACGTATTAGAAACTTTAGAAAAATTAAAAAAAATGAATTTTACATTAGCTATTTGTTCAAATAAGCCAGAATTATTAGCTAAAAGAATAATTAAAGGTTTAAATGCTATGCATTACTTTGATATTATTACAGGTGGAGATACATATAAGTTTAGAAAGCCAGACTCCAGACACCTTGAAAAAACTATTTTAGCTGCTGATAAAAAAGTAGAACAAGCAATTATGGTAGGTGATAGTGAAAATGATATAAAATGTGCTAATTCAATAAATATTCCAAGTATAGTAGTAAATTTTGGATATAGTAAAGTCCCTGTTAAAAAATTAAATGCGACTATAATAATGAATAATTATCAAAATCTAATAATGCACATTCAGGAAATAAATAATATTTAATAAAGAAAACCCAAAGTTAGAAAATTCTAACTTTGGGTCCGTTGTTCATTTATTATTATTTCTGGGAGGAAACAAAAAAGAAATAAACAACAAATTGTTTTAAATTAAAATATACTAATTCGTCAAGAGTAAATATTTGTTATATTCCAATTCCCTTTTGCAACAAGGTATTCATTCTTTTAGCAAATTTATTAGGATCAGATACAGGTTGTCCTTCTATTATTCTAGCTTGGTCTAAAAGTAACCATGATGCATCATCAAAAACCTTTTTATCTTTATCATTATTAACTATTTTTAATAAATCTTTAATTAAAGGATGATCTGGGTTTACTTCTAATATCTTCTGGCTAGTTGAATCTATTTGTTGGTGCTGCTTTAGAAGCTTTTCTAAATGCATGTCCATATCTCCTTCTCCAGCTACCAGACATACAGCACTATCAGTTAATCTGTCTGAAGACTTTACTTCTTTAACTTCATCACCTAGTGCAACTTTTATAGAAGCTATAAGTTTATCTATATTTTTATTATCTTTTTTCTTATCCTTACTTTTTTTATCTGACTTAATTTTATCTAAATCAGCTCCGCCTTTAGTTATTGACTGAAAGTCTTTTTCTGAAAACTTACCTACACTAGGCAGCCAAAACTCATCTACAGGATCCGTCATATAGATAACTTCAATTCCTTTTGCTTTAAAACCTTCTAAGTGAGGACTTTGAGATAATTTATTTTTATCTTCACCAGATACATAGTAGATTTTATCTTGACCGTCTTTCATTCTAGATACGTAATCATCTAGTGATATAAGTTTATCTGATTCTGATGAGTTAAATCTGCAAACTTCTAAAATTTTATCTCTATTGGTGAAATCTTCATGTATTCCTTCTTTTAAGACGGCACCAAAGGCATCCCAAAATTTAGCATATTCATCAGACTCTTTATTAGCTTTCTTTTTTAATTCGGAAATAACACGTTTAATAATAGCGCTTTTAATTTTTGCTACTACAGGATTATTTTGTAGCATTTCTCGACTTACATTAAGATCAATATCATCAGTATCAATAATACCCTTTACAAATCTTAAATATGGAGGAATTAGTCCTTCACAATCATCCGTTATAAAAACTCTTCTTACATATAATTTTAAATTAGCTTTTCTATCAGGATTAAAGATATCATATGGTCTGGATGAAGGAATAAACAACAAATTAATATAACTAATAAGTCCTTCAGCTTTATTATGCAAGGTCATCCATGGATCGTCATACGCCATACCTACATGATGATAAAATTCTTTGTACTGCTCAGCAGTAATATCTTTCTTATCTCTTGTCCATAGGGCAGAGGCATTATTTAAAACTTTATCTTCTTCGCCTTTTTTTGTTGATTTCAATGATACAGGCTGTGCTATGTGGTCAGAATATTTTTTTACTATTGTTTCTATTCTATCTGGGTCTAAATATTCTTTATCTTTATCATTTATAGAAAGAATAACTTTTGTACCGACATCCTCTTTTTTGATGCTATCTATTTCAAAAGACCCTTTTCCATCAGAAGTCCAAGACCAAGATTCTGATGAACCCGCTTTTTTACTTTCAACCGTAATACTATCTGAAACCATAAAAGCAGAATAAAATCCAACTCCAAATTGACCAATTAAAGAGGATTGCACTTCTTTATCATCTTTATTTTTTAAAGTTTCCATAAATGCCTGAGTACCAGATTTAGCAATAGTACCTAAAGACTCGATTAATTCTTCTTTAGTCATTCCAATACCATTATCTTTTAAAACAAGAATTTTTTCTTTCTTGTTGGCCTCTATTTCAATTTTAAAATCAGAATTATTGATTGAAAGGCTCGAATCAGATATCGCAGCATATCTTAGTTTATCACATGCGTCAGATGCATTAGAAATTAACTCTCTCAAAAAGACTTCTTTTTCGCTATACAAAGAATGAGCGACAATATCTAATATTTTTCCAACTTCTGCCTGAAAAGTAAATGTTTCTTTAGTCATCAAAAATTTCCTATAATTTAATTAAAATACTACTGATATGTGGTGATAGTAAAAAATATTTCAAGTTTATTGACAGTTATTATTTTAATAATCAAATTAAATATACAAAATTGTTATACAATTTATAAATTTGGATAAAATTATGAAAATAAAAAAATATGAAATTAAACATTGTAATGCAGGATGGAGAGATTTCTCTTTCCTAAAAATTACCACTGATGAAGGTATTTCAGGTATTTCTGAGTATAATGAATGTTATGGAAGCCCTGGATTAAGTATAATTATTAGAAGATTTATGGATAAAATTATTGATCATGATCCTATTTGTCATGAAAAAATACACCAATTTCTCTATGCTTCATCTAGACAAGCTCCTGGAGGAATAGCTCAACAAGCAATTGCGGCTATAGAAAATGCATTACTTGACATTAAAGGAAAATATTTAAATGTTCCTGTACATACATTATTAGGAGGCGCAATCAGAGATAAGCTACCTCTATATTGGTCCCATTGCGGAACATATAGAATTTCAGAGGAATTATCTAATATTATGCAAAAACCTCAAGTAAGAACATTAACAGATCTAAAGCAATTAGGAAAAGATGTTAAGGACGCAGGTTATAAAGGCCTTAAAACTAATATATTTACTTTTGGAGAAACACCAACATTAGAAATGCAGGGATTTGCAGGTAAATCAGGCTGGCCAGAATTAAATGTTGATAGCCATATTATTGATGGCTTAAGAAAACAAATAGATGCTTTAAGATCGGGCGCAGGCGATAATATGGGTATTCATCTTGATCTAAATTTTAATTTTAAAACTGAAGGATATCTGCAAGTTACTCGTGCATTAGATGACCTTAAATTAACTTGGTTTGAAATTGATCTATATCATCCAGAAGGATTAAGAAGAATAAGAGATGCGAATAATACTCCTATTGCATCATGTGAATCTTTATTTGGTATTAGAGAATTTCGACCCTTTTTTGAAAACGCTTCTATGGATGTGGCTATTATAGATATTCCATGGAATGGAATATGGCTAGGAATGAAAATTGCAGCTATGGCTGAGGCCTATGAAACGAACGTTGCTCCACATAATTTTTATGGTAACTTATCAACGCTCATGAGCGCTCATTTTTGCGCAGCTGTTCCTAATTTCAGAGTAATGGAAATAGATCCCGATGATGTCCCATGGAAAGATGATATTTTAACATGGAAACCTGAAATAATTAATGGTGATTTATTAGTTCCAAATAAACCTGGTTGGGGAGCTGAACTAAATGAAGAAATATTTAATATGCATCCACCAAAGTTTATAAAGGAATAATATGAAAATAATTAAGATAGATACAATAACAATAGGACTACCTTTTGAAAATCCTGGACCTGAGTCTTCTTTTGCTATTGCAGATAAAAATGCACTAAAGACACTATTAATTAAGATAGAAACTGATAAAGGCATTATTGGCTGGGGAGAGTCTTGGGGCTATACTTCAATTGAAGCTACAAAATCAACATTACATTCTATGGTAATTCCCCTTCTAATAGGAAAAGAAATTAATTCTATAGAAGATATTAATAAAATTAATAAGGAACTTCAGTTAAAATTACATGTATTTGGAAGATATGGAATAACTATGTTCGCATTATCTGGAATAGATATAGCTCTTTGGGATATAGTTGGTAAAATTGAAAATAAATCTATTGCAGATTTATTAGGAGGCTTAAGAGTAAATTCTTTAGAAGCTTATGCAAGCTTGTTTTTATATGACGACCCAGAAGCAACAGCTATAGTATCTGAAAAAGCTGTTAATGAAGGATATAAAATCATTAAATTGCATGAGAATAAAATGCCTCCAATATTATCTAGTCGAAAAATAATTGGGGATTGCCCATTAATGGTTGATGTTAATTGCGTTTGGTCAGAAACAGATATGGAACAAATTATATCTCCTCTAAAAGAGGCAAAATTATATTGGTTAGAAGAACCTTTATGGCCTCCTGAAAATTATAATGGATTATCTAAATTAAGAAATAAGGGTTTTAAGATTGCCTCTGGAGAAAACGCATGTACCTCATATCAATTTAAAGAAATAATTAATAATAATGCCTCAGATATATTGCAACCTAGCGTTACGAAAGTTGGAGGGATATCAGAAATTATTAAAATTACAGAACTAGAGCAAAAAAATAGTAGAGTAGTTCCTCACTCTCCTTATTTTGGTCCTGGCTTTATGGCTACACTTCAACTCATAGGATCTATAGCTCCAGATAGTGAAATTGAGAGACTATATGTTGACTTAAAAGCAGACCTTTATCATGGTGCTAGTAATATTGATAGTAAAGGTAATATCTCAATTCCTAATGGTCCTGGTCTAGGAATGGAGCCTAATCTTGAAATAATAGAAAAATATTCTATTAAATAATTAATATAGTATTTTTATTCTGAAGAAATTGCTGCACTACAAGGTGATGGGATATAGGCATTACCATATTTATTTCCCATAGAATCACTCATTACTGCATTTGGACAAGCAAAGGAATGGGATAATACGGAGTCTGGTATCTCAATTGTTTTCTCATAATTATTTAAGTTATCTATAACATCTTTTCCTAATTTTTCATTAGCTAAAATTCTATTTTCACCACTATAATCTATTCTTGGTGTGTTAAAAGCATCATCTAGATTCATATTATAATCTAATAGAAATGAAATAGTTTGAAAAACAGAAGGAAAAATTCTTCTACCACCAGAGGCTCCTAAAGCAATTTTCTTTCCAGACTTATCAATAACTATAGTGGGACACATGTTACATAATGGCTTTTTATCTTTACTTAAAGAATTAGGTTTACCTTGCCTTGGATCAAACCACATTATTCCATTATTCATTAGTATACCACTTTCTGGTAAAATCACTCTACTTCCAAAAACAGATAACAGTGTTTGTGTTAAGGCAACCATATTACCCTCTTTATCAACTACAGATAGATGGGTAGTACATGAATTTTCTTTTGGTTCACCCATTTCTTTTAACCTTTTATCAAAAGAAAAGTGTAGAGCTTTATAATAATTTTCATATGCATCTGCATCAGGATTATTGTTTTTTGAACTCCAATTTTTCTCTAAGAAATTTAAAGCATCAATCAAAGATGGACCAGCATTTAAACCAGGAGCAACATGTACTTCCGAATTACGATATACTGTTTTATCACTTCGCGTTAATTCACTTTTATAATCAGATAAGTCATCAGAATTTATAAAAGAATTAATCTCTCTTAAATCATTAACTAATATTTTAGATAATTCACCTTTGTAAAATGTTTCTGGCCCTTCATCTCTTAATAAAGAATAAGAATTATATAATCCTTCATTTTTAATACTTTTAAGGTTAGTAGGATCGTCACTAACTATAGGAAGACCATTTTCAAAAAAGATATTTTTAGAACTTTTATATTTACTAAGTAATTTAGCCTCAAGATTAATTCTCATAGTTGTGTACCAATCAGCCTTTAAACCTCTTTTAGATAAAATGCATGCTGGTTCAATGATATCTTTCCATGACATTGATCCGAATTCTTTAAGAGCTGTCGAAACACCATGAATATATCCTGGAACAGCCATAGAAAAAGCTCCATGAATATTTGTATCATCTTTGACATTAGGCCAACCAAACAAATCAGTATCTTTTCCTTGATCAGATAAAATAAATTTTGATAAATCTAATTTTTTTGGAGATTTTACTCCGAATTCTATAGCATGAGTTTGATGGGTTTTAGAATCAAAATAAAGCATATAGCCGCATCCACCTAAACCGCTCATCCAAGGTTCAACAACTCCTAGAGCTAGACTCATAGATACAGCCGCATCTATAGCATTACCTCCACTTTTTAATATATCTATTCCTATTTGTGATGCCTCATAATGATGACTTGTAACAACACCACCTTTAGAAGTAACGGAAGGTTTTATTATAGACCAATTTTCTTTAATTTTCATTTAACACCTATATATATAATTTTTATTTTATTTAAAATTTATTCTGTAATAACCTTATATATAAAGATAACTTTTTTGAAGGAATAATTATGGAATTAAATTTAAATAATAAAACTGCGCTTATTACAGGAGCTTCCAAAGGAATTGGTAAAGCAATAGCAGAGTCTATGGCAAATGAAGGATGTAATTTAATATTAACTGCTAGAAGCTCTGATAAATTAAATGATTTAAAAGCTAACTTACAGACGAAGCATAATATATCAGTTGAAGTAATAGCTATGGACTTATCAAAAAAAAATGCTGTAGAAAAAGTAAGTGAATTATCTAATGAAATTGATATTTTAATAAATAATGCTGGAGCAATACCTCCTGGAAGTATTTCTGATATAGATGAAGATACATGGAGAAATGCTTGGGACTTAAAAGTATTTGGATATATTAACCTTACTAGACTTATCTATAATAAAATGAAAAATGCTAAAAAAGGAGTTATTTTAAATATTATTGGTTCTGCAGGTCAAAAACCTATGTATAATTATATTGCGGGTACTACTGCGAATGCCGGTCTGATGGCATTCACTAAAGCATTATCTAATGGTAGTACGGCTAACGGCATAAGAGTTCTTGGAATTAATCCAGGCTTTACTACATCTGATAGATTAGTAACTATGATGAAAGGAAAAGCAAAAGAACAATTTAATGATGAAAGTAGATGGGAAGAATTATTTAAAGACTTACCTTTTAAAAGAGCTGCTAAAGCAGAAGAAGTTGCAGATTTAACTACTTTTTTAGTATCTCCCAGATGTTCTTATATTTCAGGTACAATAATCGCTATTGATGCGGGGCATGCAAACCATTAATGAATTCAAAATATTGGAAAAACTTATCGAACTGGATCAACTCTAAAGGTTTAAATTTAGAATTGGATCCTATGCCTTTTAAATTCAAAAATGGTATGGGAAATTTAAACTATAAAATTATTATTAATAATAAGCCATTTGTTATAAGAAGACCTCCTCTCGGCCCTATTCCTCCTGGTGCAAATGATATGAAAAGAGAGCATAATGTAATGGTAGCTTTAAGTAAAAAATTTTCTCTAGTACCTAATTCAATATTATTATGTGAAGACGAAAATATATTTGGAGCTCCCTTTCATATTATGGAATATAAAGACGGAATTACAATTAATGGAGACAAGCTTCCAAGTAAATATAGCTCTATAAAAGAAGCAAATTATTTAAGCAAAATGCTAATTGAAGTTCTCGTGAAGTTACATAATATAAATCCTTCGGATGTAGGACTAGAAAATTTGGGAAAGCCATTAGGTTTTTTAGAAAGACAATTAAAAGGATGGCATAAAAGAGGTATTATGGCTCACGATATAAATCCATCTAAAGATATGGAAAATCTCTATATTCTCTTATCCTCAGCATCAATTCCTAAAGAAGATGAATTTGTTATCTTACACAATGATTTCAAATTAGATAATATAATTTTAAAATTTTCAAAAGATAAAAATATGTTAGAGCCTGAAGCAATTATTGACTGGGATCAAGCTACTAGAGGGCATCCATTATTTGATCTGGCCACTTTATTATCTTATTGGACACTTTCAGAAGATACTTCTACTATGAAGCTTTTACAACAAATGCCTTCTGCATCTCCTGGTTTTATCTCTAGGATAGAAGCATTAAATCTATATGAAAAATTATCTGGCAGGAATATACAGGATTTTAAATGGATATATGCTTTATCTCTTCTTAAACTTGGAGTAGTTTTTCAACAATTATATGCACAATACTTAAGAGGCAATATAAAAGAGAATAAATATAGTAACTTTAGTATTATTGCAGAGGCTGCATATCAAAAAGGAATAAATGCCTTAAATAAAAATGTTTATATTTGAAAGAGATAAAAATGATTGATTTTACAATTCCAGAAGAGATAGAAAAACTAAAAGAAACAACACAAAAATTTATATTAGAAAATGTTATTCCTAGAGAAAAAGACCCACGTCAAGATGCTCACGGTCCTCACGACACTCTAAGAAAAGAACTTAATGAAGAGGCTAAATCACTAGGTATTTTATCTCCTAGTGTTGGTAAAGAATGGGGAGGATTAGGACTTAATATGCGAGATATGTCAGTAATATTCGAGGCATCAGGATATTCTTTATTAGGGCCTCAAGCAATGAATTGCTCTGCACCAGATGAAGGCAATATGCATATGTTAGAGGTTGTAGCAAATGAAGAACAAAAAGAGAAATGGTTAAGGCCGCTTGCAGAAGCAAAAATTAGATCATGTTTTTCTATGACTGAGCCATCTCCCGGGGCGGGATCAGATCCAACTATGCTTCAAACAACAGCAAAAAAAACTAGTAAAGGTTGGTTAATAAACGGTGAAAAATGGTTCATAACTGGCTTCAATGGAGCGAAATTAAATATCATTATGGCAAAAACTTCAGATAAAATCGAAAAAGGCTTCGGAGCTACTATGTTTCTTGTTAATAATGATGACCCTGCAATAATAAAAATTAGAACTCAAAATTCAATGGAATCATCATTTCCTGGTGGTCACTGTCAAATTAAATTTAAAGACTTATTAGTAACAGATGATCAAGTCTTAGGTAAAGTTGGAGAAGGTTATAAATATGCCCAGGTTAGATTAGCTCCAGCAAGATTAACGCATTGTATGAGATGGTTAGGTGCAGCTCAAAGAGCTCACGATATTGCAACTTCTTATGCATCAAAACGTCATGCATTTGGAAAGGCTATAGGAGATCATGGAGGTCTAGCTTTTCAACTTACTGATAGTGAAATAGATCTTCAAATGAGCAGATTATTTATTTGGAATACAGCTTGGTTACTTGATCAAGGAGAACAAGCAAGAAATGAATCTAGTATGTCAAAAATATTTTGTTCAGAAGCTGCATTTAGAATAGTAGATAGAGCTATGCAAACTTTAGGAGGCATGGGTATAACTGATGATACTTTAGTTGAAAGATTATTTAGAGAAATACGTCCATTTAGAATCTATGATGGTCCTTCAGAAGTACATAGATGGGCAATAGCTAAGAGATTAATGAAGTCTGTTGCTGGAAAAAATATACCTATGTAACTAAACATTTTCTTTAGATCTATGAAATTCTATATATTTAGCAGTATCCGATGCAACCTGCTCACCATAAAGATTTTCAACTATCATAAACGCCATATCTATTCCTGAAGAAACTCCTGCAGATGTAATAATTTCATCATTTACTATCCTTCTGTTATCAATTACCTGAATATCTTTACTAATAGATTTAAGAGCCTCTATTGCCCCCCAATGAGTAGTAGCTCTTTTATCTTCTAGTAAGCCTGCTTTTGCTAGTAAAAGAGAACCCGTACAGACAGAAGAAGTAATTTTTGCTTGATCTGATATGGATTTTATCCACGATAATAGATTTTCATTATTTAATAATGTTCTTGTTCCAAACCCTCCAGGAACAACTAAAATATCGATATTAGGACAATCTTTAATAGTATAATCAGAAATAATTTTTAAACCTCCAGTAGCAGTTAGAGGATTCGTATCCATAGACACAGTAAAAGGATTAAAAGGTGCACTATCATTACTTCTTCTCGATTCTGCTCCTTTTAACAATCTTGTTCGAGAAAAAACTTCAAATGGCCCTGCAAAATCAAGCACTTCAACTTCATCAAATATTAAAATACCTACATTAATTTTTTTCATTTTAAACCATCATAACTTTTCATTCGAATAATATATATATACATTTATTTAACTGGATAATTTATGGATACTAATATTATAACTAATAAAGATAATAATTTCTCTAAAAATATTTTAATATTGGGAGGAGCTGACGGTATAGGTTTTGCTATTGCTAAAGTTTATGAAAAACTTAATTATAATATTTATGTAACTTCTAGGTATAGTCATGAAAATTCAAATAATATTAAGTATTATACTCTAGAGGCAACAAAAGAAAATAGTTGGTTAAACTTAAAAGAAATAATTAGTAAGAATAATATAGTATTTGATATTATTATAAATGCTATTGGAATACTTCATGATGAGAAAAATAATATTTATCCTGAAAAATCAATTAAGACTTTAGATCCTAATTTTTTCTTGAAAAACATTGAGATAAACAGCTTAGTATCGGCTCTATGTATAAAACATATGATTGAATTTATTTCTAAAAGTAAGAAAACTGTTATTGCAAACTTAACTGCTAGATTAGGAAGTATCTCAGATAATAATATTGGTGGTTGGTTATCTTATAGAGCATCGAAAGCTGCTCAGCATATGATTATTAAAACTGCAAGTATTGAACTTGCAAGAAATTATAATAAATTAATTATAATAGGTTTACACCCAGGCACGGTATCTACCAAGTTATCAAAACCATATCTAAGGTCTGCTAAAAGTATTTTTGAACCAGATTTAAGTGCAAAAAAACTGAGCGAGGTTATAGAAAAGCTAGAATACACATCAACTGGTAAAATTTTTGATTATTCAGGAAAAATAGTTCCTTACTAAATTATAAAAGCACCTGCAAAAAAAGCTGCTACGCATAAAAAAATGTATCCACTAATATACAATATATCTTTTGAATTACTCATAATATTACCTTTCGTTTATAAAGATTTACGAAAAATAATATTTAATAGATCACTATATTACCATTCTTCTATATCTGGCCTAATTTCTACATCAAAAGACCAAGCAGATCTTTCTTGCTGTGCTATATGAAAAATTTCATCAGCAATATCTTCAGGTTGAGCAAAGATTATATCAGGTTGATTTATTTGCTTTTCGATTCTCGTTCTAGTCCAAGGAGTATTTATAGAGGCATCTACCATTAAATACGCTACATGAATTCCTTTAGGGCCAAAATCTCTAGCTAAAGATTGAGCTAAGATTCTCTGTGCCGCTTTTGTGGGAGCAAAATATGGTGTATTCGCAATTCCCCTTTTCGCAGCAGTATTTCCAGTAACTATAATAACTCCCTTTTTTGATTTTATCATATCTGGAATCAATTCATGAGCTAAATACATTAATGATGTGGTATTTATTCTAAAATTTTCTTCTAACCATTCAGGATTACCATCCAATAATTTCTCAAAATTACCTTTTACAGCATTATGAATAAGAACTTCAGGAGCGCCCATTTCATTTTTTATCTTAGAACAGGTTTTTCTAAGATGATCTATGTTTGAAACATCACATACGTACCCTTTTGAACCTTCAAGTTCCTTTTCAAACCTTTCTAATCTATCAGCAGATCTAGCTAACATAGCAATTCTATAACCTTCTTTAGCAAATTTTTTAGCAGTATATCCACCGGTTCCTTCCCCTAAGCCTGTTATCATACAAATAGGTCTAGTATCACTCATAGCCAACTCCTAAAAAAATTAATTACAAATATCAAAAAACAATTATAATAAAAAAAAAATATATTATCAATAAATTTAATACTGAGATTTTTAATGAAAAGTAATATAGATATTAAAGATAGACTTCATAATTTAATCATTAATAGTGAAACAGATTATGCCAATGATATATATAGAAACCCAGTTAAAGAATATATAGACCTTAAAAGGAATTTAAGAGAAAAAGATATATTGTTTAAAAATAATCCTATTTGTATTGGAGTTTCTTCAGCAATTCCAAATAAAGGAGACTGGTTTACACTTCAACTTATAGATACTCCCATATTAGTAGTAAGAAAAAACGCTAATGAAGTTGCTGCATATTTAAATATATGTACTCACAGAGGAGCTAAAATAGCTTACGGTTCGGGAAAGAAGGCCTATTCTTTTCAATGTCCTTATCACTCATGGACTTATAACTTAGAGGGCAAACTAATTGGTAGGCCCAGAGAAAATGCATTTGATAGTATAGATAAGAATAAATGTAATTTAATAGAGCTAAATATTAATAATCATAATGGATTCTTGTGGCTTACTTCTAACAAAAAAAGTAAAATAAAATATAAAAAGAATATTACTCACCTGAATTCATTATTAAAAGACTATAATCTAAATAATTATCATTTTTATAAAAGTAAAATAATAAATATTAACATGAACTGGAAATTAGCTGCTGATACATTTTTAGAACTATATCATATTAATAGCTTACATGATAAAACACTAAGTCCAATAATAATGAGTGATATCGCATTATTTGACTCTTTTGGTTCAAATATAAGAATTATAGGACCAAGAAAATCTGTGTTAGAATCAAAAAATAAACTTCAAACAAATCAAGACTTTAAGATGCATACTATTCAAGTTATTACACTGTTCCCAAATACTATTTTAGTTACACATCATGAACATGTTGAAGTATGGCATATTCTTCCAGGCAAGAAAGAAAATGAGTCTGAAATATCTTTTTCATTATTTAGTAAAGAAAAAGCAATAACAAAAAGTGCAGAAAAACATTGGGATAATAATTTTAATTTAGCTATAGATGTTGTTCAAGCAGAGGATTTTCCTCTTGGAGAAGATGTCCAAAAAGGATTTTATGCAGACCCAAAAAGGAAATTAATTTTTGGTAAAAATGAACCTGGTCTTCAACATTTTCATAAATCAATAAATCAAGCTTTAAAGGAAGGGTAATTAATATATTGCATTATATATTAGTAATATTAATTACTCTAACCATTAATACTGCATACTCTGCAGCAAATTCAATCAGTTATTTTAATTTTGAGTGTAATGGTGTACTTCGAACAACAGATGTTACTACTATTGCAAAATGGAATATTAATTTTATTAATTCTAATAGAGCTACTTTAGACTTATTTTATGATAATAAAAAAAGATCTGCAGATTTAAGAATATCAATTCAAAAAAACCAGGACTTTTATGCTAATGGCAAATGGAGAAGTCAAACAAGCCAAGGGGGAAGATTCGTCAGATTGAAATATATAAATTCAAGTATGAAGTTGACTCTTGGTCCAAATGGAAATAATTCATTAAGAGTAGATGGCAAATGTTTAAAAAAAGAAGTTAGTCTTAAAGTACCAAAAAGTAAAATACCTTTAAAAAAAATTAAAGATATAGTATTTATTATAAAAGAACATAGTAAATATTCTATTAACCATCCATACGATACAGATAATATTTTAAGACATTTGAAGCATACATGTCATGCTATTGATTCTTCTCTAGTAGAAGAAAGGCCTATGCCTGCAGGAGAAGAAAGTCTTTCTGATTTGCTATTACATAGTGATAAACAAGATCTAGATGGCAATGAATTACTTAAAGCTATAAAAAGTGTCTCTAATAGTTCTAAAGATATGTGTAAAAAATATCTTTATTCTTGGGAGAAGAGTCAAGAACTATTAGAGACTGCTCGCTATATAAATTTTAATTTTGAAAAATTATATAACGAATTAAACGATTAAGAATTAAAGTCTAACCCTTTCATTTTCTCTAAGAGAAATTATTTTATTAACTAAATCTTTTTGATCTTCATTTAAAAAACTGTACATAGTTTTTTTATTGCTTAATGCATTTTGATTACCATCACTTGCTAATTGCTCTACTATTAGACAAGAATTAACAAGCCTATCAGCATTCATTTTATTTGCTGGTCCAGCTTGTAAGCTCGCTACTGAAAATAAAAATAATGAAAAAACTAAGCCAAAATTTCTTAAAATACGCATTCATGAATTCCCTTAATAAATTAAATATATTTTTATTACGCAAGTTCTTTAAAAATAGATTAAAATATTAAAGTATTTTAAATATTGAGGTGGAAAATTGATAAAAGCTCTAGTTTTTGATGTTTTTGGAACAGTTGTAGATTGGAGAACTTCTGTAATTGAAGAATGTAATGCATTAGAAAAATATACAGGAGTTTCTGGAGATTGGGAGAAGTTAACTGATATGTGGCGACAATATTATCTACCTTCAATGGATAAAGTAAGAAATGGAGATAGAGAATGGGTTAACCTAGATACTCTTCACAAGGAATCTTTAATAACCATTTTAAAAAAATTAAATATTTTAGGCCTAACAGATGAAAATATTGATCACCTTAATAAATCTTGGCATAGATTAAAACCATGGAAAGATTCTGTAGAAGGTCTAAATTTACTTAAAACTAAATACTCAATTTCTACACTCTCAAATGGAGGAATTGATTTATTATCTAACATGGCCAAAATATCCAAATTACCATGGAACAATATTTTTTCTGCAGAGACATTTATGCATTATAAACCTGATTCAGAGACATATTTAGGTGCAGCAGATAAACTTAACCTTTTACCAGAAGAAGTCATGCTTGTAGCTGCTCATAATCAAGATTTATTAGCAGCAAAAAAGTATGGTCTAAAAACTGCTTTTGTACTTAGAGCTAATGAATTTGGACCTAAACAAGATTTTGACTTAATGGCAGATAAAAAAATAGATGTTTCTGCATCAAATTTTATTGATCTTTTTAATAAATTAAATTCATATAATACATAAATCAGGAGAAATATTATGAAAGTTTTTGTCGTAGCAACTAGAAACCCAGATAAACCTGCTGAAGAATTTGCTCCTTTAATGGATCCTGAGGCAGATTATGCTTTAAAACTATACAAAGATGGCTTTATTAGAGAAATTTATAGTAGAACTGATGGAAAAGGAGCATTATGCGTAGTCGAATCAGAGAATGAAGCTAGTGCCCTTGAAAAGTTATCAGAATTACCCTTAGCGAAAGCAGGACTGTTATCTTTTGAGGTTTATGGTACATCAGCTTATCGAGGTATTATAAGAGGAATTTAACATTATAAGAGGTTTAAATGCTAAAATTATATCACTGTCCCAATGCACGATCTATGAGATCTTTATGGCTTCTATATGAATTAAACATAGACTTTGAACTTATCGAAATGCCATTTGATCAAAAATATACAAGATCTCCAGAATATTTATCTGTTCACCCCTTAGGAAGAGTTCCGTGTTTGGTCCATAATAAAACTACACTTTATGAATCTGGAGCAATATGCCAGTATTTATGTGAAGTTTTTGATAAAGAAGATGTTTTAGGTAGAAGTATAGGGCATATTGAACATGCTGAATGGTTGCAATGGCTTCATTACGCAGAAACGGTAGCAGTACATGGTGCATCTTTAGTTCAACAAAATATAATTATTGCTGAAGAACTGAGATCTCCTGTAGTTATTAAGTTAGAATCTAGAAGACTAGAAAAAGCAATCGAAGTACTTAACGATCATTTAAATGGAAGAGACTATTTGCTTGAATCAGGTTTTTCTGCTGTAGATACTGCTGTAGGTTATAGTATACATATGGGAAGTATGTTTATTAAAATATCTGAATATAAAAATGTAGTAGACTATTATGATAAACTCAAAAATAGAGAAGCTTTTAAAAAGTCTTTACCAAAAGAGGTAAATGACCCTTTAGAAAAAATTGAGGTGTAGCATGAATATTGATGAAACCCCATTAACGCCAAAACCAGATGCAGATCCAGAAACAGGACGCGTAACTTCTTCTTTATTAAATAATATATTTTATATTGGAATTGACCGCCCCACAAAATTGAATGGGTTTACCCCAGAAATGTTTATGCAAATGGCTGAAGCCTTTACTGATTATGAGAACAATTGTGAAGCAAGATGTGCATTAGTTTTTAGTCATGGACCACATTTTACTGCTGGAATAGATCTTCCAAAAATTGCACCTCTAATGAAATCTGGAAACAGAGACTATTTACATCCAAAAAATTTAATTGACCCTTTAGGTTTAAGAGGTCTCATTAGAACAAAGCCCGTAGTATGTGCAGTAAGAGGAATTACATTTACATATGGAGTAGAACTATCATTAGCATGCGATGTAACTATTGCTGCAGATAATTGTAGATTCTCACAATTAGAGGTTTTAAGAGGCATAATGCCTACTGGTGGAGCTACTATAAGATTTGTACAAAGAGCTGGATGGGGAAATGCAATGAAATATTTACTTTCTGGATTAGAATTTAATAGTGAAGAAGCCTTAAAAATGAATATAGTACAAGAAGTAGTTAGACCTGAAGAAGTTTTTAGTAGAGCTAAAGAAATAGCAGTAAGTATTTCTAATGCAGCTCCACTTGCAGTAAAAGAAACCATAAAAAGTGCTAAACTAGCTCTAGAAAAAGGTAGAGAAGCAGCTGTATCAGAATTTGATCCAGTTCAAGAAATGCTTGCATCGAGTAATGATGCTAAAGAGGGAGTAGAAGCCTTTAAAAATAAAAAATCTCCAAACTTTAAAGGAAATTAAGAATACTTCATCTTTACATTTCCTAAACCCTCAAAATTAGCAGAAATAAGAGTATTTGGTTCAGCAAATATTGGTTTGTCTAAGGTATTACCTGTAGTAATTATTTCTCCAGCTTTAATAAATTTTCCTCTACCAATAAGTTTATTAGCGAGCCAACAAATAGAATTTAAAGGGTCTTTCAAAACGTTACTGCCTCGACCAGAACAAATATGTTTATTATCAATATACAAATTAATTTTTGAATTCAATCTATCATAACTCTGCCAATCAGATATTTTTTCACCCTTAACCAATATAGAATGAACACCATTATCAGATATTGTCTCTAACGCCTTAATATCCCAACCTTTTTCATATCTAGCATCAACAATTTCAATCACTGGAAATATAGATTTTATATATTTTAAAATATTTTCTTTATTATATAGTTCGCCTATATCAGTAATATTTTCTGCAATTTCAAAACATAACTCTGGCTCAATAATAGGCTTCTTCATAATACATCGTATATCTAAATTAGAAGAAAGAAACGTTGTTTCATCAAACATAATTCCTGAAAAAGGCTCTGTCATTCCAGAAAATTTTTGTGCCATTTCTGTTGTACAGCCAACTTTCCAGCCTATAGGATTATAATTAAAACTTTTAACTACTTCATCTTGGATTAAATAAGCTTCTTCAACATTTTTTGGCATATTA